>NZ_JBFNXQ010000148.1:0-9386 GCF_041018925.1 Geodermatophilus maliterrae | reverse complement strand
CCGTCCGGTGCGCACCGACGGCTTCCTCGCCCCGGGCCCCGGCGACCGCGCGCGGGCCGACGAGCTGGCCGAGGGCGTCGTGCTGGCCGCGCGGGCCACGCCCGAGGAGTGGCGGGTCCGGCACCTGGGCTACCTGCTCGCCGAGGCCGCCGCCTCCCCCGACCTCGACGCCGCCGTCGTCGGCCGCGGGCTGCGGCTGGCCACCGACCTCACCGCCCGCCAGTGGGTGCTGCTGGCCGCCGTCGGCCGGCGCGACCGGGTGCCCCTGCCGATGACGCCGGTGCCGCAGGACCCGCGCGGCTGGACGGCGTGGGGCGCGCTCGAGGACCTCTCCGACCTGCAGCGGCGCGGCCTGCTCGACCCGACGCCGGCGCAGCCCCGCCCGGGCGGCTCGGCGCTGCCCCGGCTGCGTCCGGCCGACCTGCGGCTGACCCGCCGCGGGGTGCTGGTGCACCGGCTGCTGGCGCTGGACTTCGTCCGCGACGAGGCGGTCGCCGCCGCCCTGGCCGACCTCGCCTGACCGCCCGCGGATCGGGACCGGCGCTCGGACCTGGCTCGCGCCGTGTGCA
The DNA here is from genome assembly GCF_041018925.1 of Geodermatophilus maliterrae. NCBI lineage: Bacteria > Bacillati > Actinomycetota > Actinomycetes > Geodermatophilales > Geodermatophilaceae > Geodermatophilus > Geodermatophilus maliterrae. The sequence continues at coordinate 8,817 of NZ_JBFNXQ010000148.1, read as the reverse complement.
CGTGTCGCGACCGGCCGGGCCCGCCCGCCGCGACTCGTGCACACGAGGCGGCGACGCGCCTACACGTCGACGACGAGCAGACCGTCGACCTCGCGGACCGGGTAGCGCTGCAGCGGCCCGGCGCCGCCGGTCGAGGAGCCGTCGCTCCACCGGTAGGCGTAGAGGTGCAGCGGGCACACGAGCACGTCGGCGTCGGTCTGCCCGTCGGCCAGCGGCCCGCCGGCGTGCGGGCAGGCGGCCTGGGTGGCGTGCAGCGAGCCGTCGCGCAGCCGGAAGACGGCGACCTGCACGTCCCCGGCGACGAAGGCCCGCCCCTCCCCCGGCGGCACGTCCCCGGCCCGGCCGACGGTGTACGCCCGCCCGGCCGGCGGCGCCGCGGTGCCGGGGACGGCGACGCCGGTGGCCGGCGTCCCGGTCTCGGTACCGGGCGTGGTCGGCGCCTCAGGGGTCCGTGTCGAGACGCTCATCGGACCGGCACCTGCGGCAGCGGGATCAGGGGCAGCGACGAGCGGAACTGCCCCGGCGTCGCCGGCTCCCTGGCGTCCTGCCCCCACGGGTCGCGGTAGGCGTCGATCGAGGCCTGCATGCCCGCGTCGAGGTCGGCCACGATGCCCTCGGCGTCCTCCAGCAGCACCTGCCTGATCCGCTCCAGCCCGACGCGCGGCACGAAGTCGTAGGTGCGCTCGAGCCAGTTGGCGTTCTCGCGGTAGTACTGCAGGAACCGGCCGGTCAGCTCGATCACCGCCTCCGGCGAGTCGACGGTGGCCAGCAGGTCGCCCTTGCGCACCGAGGCCCCGGCGGCACCGCCGACGTAGACCTCCCACCTGCCGTTGCCGATCGCCACGACGCCGACGTCCTTGACGTAGGCCTCCGCGCAGTTGCGCGGGCAGCCGACGACGGCGAGCTTCATCTTCGCCGGGCTCTCGATGCCCTGGAACCGCGTCTCCAGGTCGATGCCGAGCTGGGTGGAGTCGCCCAGGCCGAAGCGGCAGAAGTCGCTGCCCACGCAGGTCTTCACCGTGCGGAAGCTCTTGCCGTACGCGTAGCCCGAGGGCATGCCCAGGTCGTCCCAGACGGCGGGCAGGTCCTCCTTGCGGACACCGAGCAGGTCCAGCCGCTGCCCGCCGGTGATCTTGACCATCGGGACCTCGTACTTCTCGGCCACCTCGGCGATCCGCTTCAGCTGCGCCGGCGTGGTCACCCCGCCCTTGATCTGCGGGACGACGGAGAAGGTGCCGTCGCGCTGGATGTTGGCGTGCACCCGGTCGTTGATGAACTCGCCGTCCTTCTCCGGGACGAGGTCGACGCCCCAGACCGTCTTCAGCAGCGAGGTCAGCCCCATCTTCGACTTCGCGTCCTCCGCGCCGCCGGGTGCGAGTGCGGCGAACACCGCCGAGACGCTGCGCAGGTCCTGCTCGCGGATGGCGGCCATCAGCGCGGGCTTGGCCAGCGGGATGCCCGGCACGTAGTACGAGGCGGCCGGGTCCTCGGCGACGTCGCCGTCGGCGGCCCACTCCACGACCTGCTTCACGAGCGACGTGCACGAGCCGCAGCCCTTGCCGGCGCGGGTGCGGTCCATGACCGCCCCGACGCTGCCGCAGCCGTCGGCCACCGCGCCGCAGATCGCGCCCTTGGTGACGCCGTTGCAGTTGCAGACCTGGCTGTCGGCCGGCATGTCCGCGACGCCGACCTCCTCCTTGCCGTCGGTGAGGTCGACCAGCAGCCGGATGCGCTCCTCGGGCAGCGGGCTGCCGCGGTCGAAGGCCTGGGTCAGGTAGGCGACCTTGCGGGTGTCGCCGAGCAGCGTGGCGCCGACCAGCCGGTCGTCGCGGATGACCACCGACATGTGCACGCCGCGCTTCGGCTCGGAGATCACGAGGAACTCGTCGTCGTCGCGCTCGGGGCTGTTCACGCCCATGGTGGCGACGTCGACCCCGGCGACCTTGAGCTTCGTCGCCGTCCGGCTGCCGAGGTACTCCGCCGTCGGGTCGGTGCCGGTGAGGACGTCGGCGAGCACGGTCGCGTGCTCCCACGCCGGGGCCACCAGCCCGTAGACCGAGCCGCGGTGCTGGGCGCACTCGCCGATGGCGTAGACGTCGGGGTCGTCGGTGCGCAACTGGTCGTCGACGACGATGCCGCGCTCGACCTCCAGCCCCGAGCGGACGGCGACGTCGGTGTGCGGCCGGACGCCGGCGGCGACGACGAGCAGGTCGCAGTCCAGCCGCCGCCCGTCCTCGAGCAGGACGCCCTCGACGTGCTCGCTGCCGAGGACCTCGCTGGCCAGCGAGTCGAGGTGCACGCCGATACCGAGCGACTCGACGCTCTTCTTGAGGATGGCGCCGGCCTCGGCGTCGAGCTGGGCGTTCATCAGGTGCGGCATCGCGTGCACCAGCTCCACCTGCATACCGTGGCCCTGCAGCGCGCGGGCCGCCTCCAGCCCGAGCAGCCCACCGCCCATGACGACGGCCTTCCGGCACCGGGACGTCGCGGCGAGCATCTCGCGCGTCTCGTCGATGGTGCGGAAGCCGTACACGCCGGGCAGCAGGTCGCCGTCCTCACGCCGGACCCCGTTCACGGGCGGGATGAACGAGTAGCTGCCCGTGGCCAGGACCAGGTGGTCGTAGGGCGTGCCCGTGCCGTCGGCGGCGTGGACCAGCTTGGCCGCGGTGTCGAGGCGTTCGACGCGGACGCCGGCGCGCAGGGTCACCCCGTTGTCGGCGTACCAGTCGTGGCTGTTGAGGACGATCTCGTCCTCGTGCGACTCACCGGCCAGCACCGGGCTGAGCATGATCCGGTTGTAGTTGCCGTGCGGCTCGTCGCCGAAGACGGTGATCCGGAACTGTTCCCCGCCGCCGCGCTCGAGGACCTCCTCGACGAAGCGGGCGCCGGCCATGCCGTTGCCCACGACGACCAGGCGCGCGCGGGGGTCGAGGTCGTCGTCCAGGGTGATCGAGGTCAGGCCCTCCGGGCGGCCACCGAGGACCCTGCTGTCCGCCACGCCCGGGCCCATCACACCTCCACCAGACCGAGGTCGACCACGAGCTCACCGGTCACGCCCTCGGGCGCCGCCGCGTGCAGCTCCACGACGGTGCCGCCGGTGAGGTCCTCGACCACCCGCAGCGGCACGTGCACGTCGCCCCTGGCGCCGATGGGGAACCAGCGCATCGGCTCGCCGTCGCGGACCAGCAGGACGTAGACCAGCTCGCCGGTGGAGTTGCCGCCGCGGAAGTACAGCGCCTGGGCGGACTGCCCGTTCGGGACCGTGTAGCGCAGCGCGGCGTCGATCGGCCCTGGCTTGGCCAGGCCCTCGCCGGTGATCGGGAAGACGCCTTGCAGGAAGCGTGGGGTGCTCTTCACGCGGGTGCTCCTCGTGCGGGTGGGGTGGCGCGGGGCGGGGGTGGCGGGCCGTTCGTGGCCGCGGGGCTGCGGCTGGGTCGCGGGGACCGGTGGCGCGATGAGCTCGTCGGGGCCGCCGGCGCGGGCGACGGCGACCGCGCAGACCTTGAAGGCGGGCATCTTGGAGGTGGGGTCGAGGGCGTCGGCGTCGGTCAGCGCGTTGGCGCTGGAGCCGCCGCCCCAGTGGAAGGGCGCGAAGACGACGTCCGGGCGGACGGCGTCGGTGATCCAGGCGTGGAAGCGGGCGCGGCCCCGGCGGGTGCTCAGCTCGACGACGTCGTCGGGGCCGATGCCGAGCCGCCGGGCGAGGTCGGGGTGCAGCTCCGCGCGCGGGGTCGGCGCGACCATCTGCAGGCTGCGGGTGCGCCGGGTCTGGGTGCCCGACTGGTACTGGGCGAGCACCCGGCCGGTGGTGAGCACGTAGGGGTGGTCGGCGTCGGGGCGCTCGTGGACGTCGACGTGCTCGACACGGAGGAACCGGGCCCGGCCGTCAGGGGTGTTGAACCGCTCGGTGAACAGCCGGGGCGTGCCGGGGTGGTCCTCCTGCGGGCAGGGCCAGAAGACGCCCTCCCCGGCGTCGATGCGGCGGTAGGTGATGCCGGAGTAGTCGGCGGCTCCCCCAGCGCTGGCCCGGCGCAGCTCGTCGAACACCGTCTCGGCGTCGCCGCTGAAGTGCTCCCCGGCGCCCAGCCGCTCGGCCAGCACCGCCAGGAGCCGGAGGTCGTCGGGCACGCCGCTGGGCGGGTCGAGCGACTTCCGCCGGCGGATCACCCGGCCCTCGAGGTTGGTCATCGTCCCGTCCTCCTCGGCCCACATGGCGCTGGGCAGGACGACGTCGGCGAGCTCGGCGGTCTCGGACAGGAAGAAGTCGCTGACGGCCAGGAAGTCCAGGTCGCCGAGCCGGCTGACGACCCGCCGCGCGTCGGGGGCGCTCACCGCCACGTTGGAGGCGAGGACCAGCAGGGTGCGGACACCACCGTCGGTGCCCAGCGCGTCGAGCAGCTCGAAGGCCGACCGCCCGGGCGACGGCAGGTCGTCGGGGTCGATCCCCCACACGGCCGCCACGTGGGCGCGGGCGGCGGGGTCGGCCAGGCTGCGGTAGCCGGGCAGCTGGTCGGCCTTCTGCCCGTGCTCGCGGCCGCCCTGCCCGTTGCCCTGCCCGGTGACGGTGCCCCAGCCGCTCCCCGGCCGGCCGGGGAGACCCAGGGCGAGCGCGAGGTTGATCCACGCCTGGGCGGTGTCGGTGCCGCTCCGGTGCTGCTCGGCCCCCCGGGCGGTCAGGACGATCGCCCGCTCCGCCCGGGCCAGGGCGAACACGGTGCGCCGCTGGTCGGCCACCGGCACGCCGGTGATCCGCTCGACCCGGTCGGGCCAGTACGCGGCGACGCCGGACCGGACGTCGTCGAAGCCGGTGGTGCGGGCGGCGACGTACCCCTCGTCGACCAGGTCCTCGGCCAGTGCGATGTGCAGCAGACCATTGGCCAGCGCGAGGTCGGTGCCCGGCAGCGGCTGCAGGTGCAGCGCGGCGTTGCGGGCGGTCGCGGTGCGCCGGGGGTCGACGACGACGTGCTGCGCGCCCCGCTCGCGGCCGGCGTCGAAGTACTGCATCGCCGGGGGCATGGTGTCGGCCGGGTTGCTGCCCACCAGGACGACGACGTCGGCCTCGGCGACGTCGGCGAGCGGGAACGGCATCCCGCGGTCCAGGCCGAACGCGCGGTTGGCGGCGCCCGCGGCCGAGGACATGCAGAAGCGGCCGTTGTAGTCGATGGCGCTGGTCCGCAGCGCCACCCGGGCGAACTTGCCGAACTGGTAGGCCTGCTCGTTGGTCAGCGAGCCCCCGCCGAAGCAGCCGACGGCGTCGCGGCCGTACCGGGCCTGGGTGCGCTCGATGGCGTCGACCAGCCGGCCCAGGGCGTCGTCCCACGTGGCCTCGACCAGCGGGCTGGTCCGGTCCCCCGGGGTGCTGCGGACCAGCGGGCGGAGCAGCCGCTCGGGGTGGTCGAGCAGCTCGGTGGACGACCAGCCCTTCGAGCAGAGCCCGCCCCGGTTGGTCGGGAAGTCGAGCGGGACCAGGGTGGCCGGCCGGTCCCCGGCGGTCACCGCCATCCCGCACTGCAGCGCGCAGTAGGGGCAGTGGGTCTCGGTGGTCCGCGTGCGGGGACCGGCCGGGACGGCACCGGGGACGACGGCTGCGGGCACGTCCTAGAGGTTCGGCGGGCCCGGTTTCCCCGCAGCGGCGCCGGCGTCAAGCCTGGGTTCCGGGGACCTCACCGCCGGCGGTGCCGCACGGTGCGGCGGACGCCACGCGGCGTGGCGCACGAGACGCGCCGGGGTCCCGCCCTGTCCGTCGTCCCGGCGGGTCACCATGACCCCGTGCAGGGAGAACTGCCCGACGACGCGCCCTCCGGCGACCCCGACCCCTCCGTCCCCGACCCCCCCGACCTCTCCGATGACGCCCCGGACCGGGACGGACCGGCGGCGCGCGGCGCGACCGCGGTGCTCCCGGCCGGCCCCCCGTCGACCGGGCGGACGCCGCTGGACCGCCGCCGGGTCCTCGGCGCGGCGGTCGAGTACATCGACCGGCACGGCCTCGGTGCGCTGACCATGCGCCGGCTGGGCGCTGCGCTGGGCGTGGAGGCCATGGCGCTCTACCGGTACGTGCCCGGCCGCGAGCAGCTGCTCGACGGCGTCGTCGAGACCGTCATCGACGAGCTCTACGGCGACCCCGACGTGCACATGCAGGCCGCGCACGGGTGGCAGGACTTCCTGCAGCGGCTGGCGCACGGCGTGCGGCGGCTCGCACTGGCCCACCCGGAGGTCTTCCCGCTCGTGGCCACCCGCCCGCCGGCCGCGCCGTGGGTCCGCCCGCCACTGCGCAGCCTGCGCTGGGTGGAGTCCTTCCTCACCGCGATGACCGACAGCGGCTTCTCCGACGAGGCGGCCGTCGGCGCGTACCGCGCCTACTCCAGCTTCCTCCTGGGACACCTGTTGTTGGAGGTGAGCCAGAAGGGGGTAGCCATCAACGCGGAGGACGTGCCCGGGGACGGCGCCCCGTCCCCGGGTGCCGACCTGCGGTCCTACCCCTCGGTGGTGCGCCTGGAGTCCCTGCTGTCCCGCGACGAGACGGCCGCCGAGTTCGAGGAGGCCCTGGAGAACCTGCTCGGCCGGCTGGAGACCGTCCGGCAGGAGGGGCGGGCCCCGGGCGACTGAGAGTTCGGCCGGAGGGTGTTTACGACGTAAAGGGACGGGCATCCAGGAAGTGGCCCGCTGAGCCCCGGCGCGACCGCCGCGAGGGAGCCGGGCCACCCCTGAACGCCATCCTGCGAGGAGCACCCGTGATCACCGAACAGCAGATCAGCAACGTCATCGGCAGCACCGCCGTCGGCCCCGACGGCAAGCACGGCAGCGTCGGCGAGGTCTTCCTCGACGACGAGACCGGCCGCCCCGAGTGGGCCACCGTCCGCACCGGCCTGTTCGGCACCAAGGAGGCGTTCGTGCCCCTGGCCGAGGCCACCGTCGAGGGCAACGAGCTGCGCGTCCCCTACGACAAGGCCAAGGTCAAGGGCGCGCCGCACGTCGACGTCTCGGCCGGCCACCTCTCCCCCGAGGAGGAGTCGGAGCTCTACCGCTACTACGGCCTCGGCACGAGCGGTACGACGACCGGGCAGGGCGTCGCCGGCACCACCACCGGCACCACCGGCCGCGACAGCGACCGTGACGGCATCCCGGACTCGCTCGAGGGTCGCACCGGGACCACCGGCCGCCAGGACCTGAGCGGCCAGACCGGCACCGTGGGCCGCGACACCTCCGGTCCCACCACGGACAACGCCATGACCCGCTCCGAGGAGCACCTCAACGTGGGTGTCCAGCGGGTCGAGGCCGGCAAGGCCCGGCTGCGCAAGTACGTCGTGACCGAGACCGAGAGCGCGACCGTGCCGGTCTCGCGCGAGGAGGTCCGGGTCGAGCGCGAGCCGATCACCGACGCCAACATCGGCAACGCCCTCGACGGCCCGGCCATCTCCGAGGAGGAGCACGAGGTCACGCTGCACGCCGAGCGCCCCGTCGTCTCCACGGAGGCCACGCCGGTCGAGCGCGTCCGCCTCGACACCCAGACCGTCACCGAGCAGGAGACGGTCAGCGGTGAGATCCGCAAGGAGCAGATCGAGGTCGACGGCGACGTCGACCCGACGACCCGCCGCCGCTGAGGACGTCGCGGACCGGCCGGCTGCCGGCCGGTCCGCGCCCTCGCGACACCACTCCCCGGTGGGGATCGGCCCCACCGACCAAGGAAGGGCACCATGAGCAGCTCCTTCGGCGGCGGCGACGCCGCCCGCACGACCACCGACGGCGCCTCCGCCACGCGCGGCGCCGCCCGTGACGCGGTCGACGCCCAGCACGCCCGCTTCGGCGGCATCAAGTGGGGCGCGGCCTTCTTCGGCTGGCTGTCGGCCAACGGCCTGGCGGTCATCCTGCTCGCCCTGCTGTCGGCCGCCGGCGTCGCGTTCGGGCTCACCCAGGTGTCCAGCGCCGACCAGGCCGCCGACCAGGCCACCGCTGCGGCGGACACCATCGGGCTTACCGGCGGCATCGCGCTGCTGGTGGTCCTGTTCCTCGCCTATCTCGCCGGTGGTTACGTCGCCGGCCGGATGGCCCGCTTCGACGGCGTCAAGCAGGGCCTCGCGGTCTGGGTCATCGGCCTGCTCGTCGCCGTGCTCCTCGGGATCGCCGGTGCCGTCCTCGGCGCCCAGTACAACGTGCTCTCGCAGCTGAACCTGCCGAGCCTCCCGATCAGCGGCGACACCCTGACCACCGCGGGCATCATCGCCCTGGTCGCCGTCCTGGTCGTGACGCTGCTGGGTGCCGTCCTCGGCGGCAAGCTCGGCACGCAGTACCACCGCAAGGTCGACCGCGCCGGCTTCTGAAAGGACCTCCCTGCCCCCCCCCCCCCGCCACTCGCACGCTCGCGGCGGGACCCTGCAGGGAGGCCACCAGAGCTCCTCCGACGGGGCCGGTCCTCTCCCGAGGGCCGGCCCCGTCGTCGTGTCCGGGGACGGCGCGCCCGCGGCACGCGTGGTCTGATCGGGTCATGAGCGAGCCCGGGCCGACGGTCCACATCGGCGTCCCGCTGGTGCGGCCGGCCGAGCCGCGCGACGTCCCGCGCATCGCGGCCACCCTCACCGTCGCGTTCGCCGAGTCGCGCTGGGTGCGCTGGGCGCTGCCGCTCGACGGGCGCACCCAGCGGCTGACCCGCCTGGCCGAGCTGGAGGGCCACCGTGGCGTGGCCACCGGGACCACCTGGGTGAGCGAGGACGTCGACGCACTCGCCTCCTGGGCGGCACCCGACGGCGCGGCGACGCCGGTGCCCGCCGACGTCCGCGCGGCGCTGGAGCGCGAGGTGCCCCGGCTGCACGCCGAGCGCGC
>NZ_JBFNXQ010000147.1:0-9524 GCF_041018925.1 Geodermatophilus maliterrae | reverse complement strand
CCCGCATCCGCACCCGCCGGCTGGCCGCCCACGCGGTGTCGGCCTGGCGGTCGTCGCTGCACGTGCGCATCGGGGCGATCACGATGGTCGTGGCCGGCACGGTCGTGGTGATCGTCAGCCTGGTGCTGTTCAGCCAGATCCGGACGCAGCTGCTGTCGGTCAAGCAGCAGGCCGCGATCGACCAGACCCAGGCCGGGGTGGTCTACGCCCAGACCGAGGTGGTCGGCATCGCGGCCGGTGACGCCGCGAGCGTGCGGGCCACGCTCGACCGCACGGTGCAGCAGCTGCTCACCCGTGGCGGCTCGGCCGGTGACTTCGACGTCGTCATGGTCTACCGGACGGGGGACACCGAGCGGCCGCCCGTCGTCAGCCGGCCGGGCATCTACCCGGCCCTGCCCGGCGCGCTGCGCGCCGGCGTCGAGGGCGGCGGGCAGTACGCCCAGTACGCGATGGTGCCGAACGACTCCGGAGTGCCCCGCCCCACGCTGCTGGTGGGGTCCCCGGTGCCGGGCGGGGCCTCGTCGGCGGGCCAGCTGGAGCTCTACTACGCCTTCCCGCTCGACCAGGAGGGGGAGACGCTCTCGCTCATCCGCACCACCGTGGCGATCAGCGGCATCGCCCTGACGCTGTTCGTCGCGGGCATCGGCGTGCTGGTGACGCGGCTGGTGGTCGACCCGGTGCGGCGCGCCGCCGGCACCGCCCAGCGCCTGGCCGACGGGCAGCTCGAGGAGCGGATGACCGTCCGCGGCGAGGACGACCTGGCCCGGCTGGCCACCAGCTTCAACGCGATGGCCGACAGCCTGCAGCGGCAGATCACCCAGCTCGAGGGACTCTCCCAGCTGCAGCAGCGGTTCACCTCCGACGTCTCCCACGAGCTGCGCACCCCGCTGACGACGGTGCAGATGGCCGCCGACGTGCTGCACGAGTCCCGCGGCGACTTCCCCCCGCACGTGGCCCGCTCGGCCGAGCTGCTGCACGAGGAGCTCGACCGCTTCGAGCGGCTGCTGTCGGACCTGCTGGAGATCAGCCGCTACGACGCCGGTGCCGCCGTCCTCGACTGGGAGCCCGCCGACCTCGGGGCGCTGGTCGGCCGGGTGGTCGACGGGATGTCGTCGCTGGCCACGCGGCACGGCTGCGAGCTGCGGGTGACCTGCCCGCCGGGCCCGGTGGTCGCCGAGGTCGACGCCCGGCGGGTCGAGCGGATCCTGCGCAACCTGGTCGGCAACGCCGTCGAGCACGGCGCGGGCCGGCCCATCGAGGTGACGCTGGCGGCCAACCGGACGGCGGCGGCGGTCACCGTCCGCGACCACGGGGTGGGCCTGACCTCCGCCGAGGCGCAGCACGTCTTCGACCGCTTCTGGCGGGCCGACCCGTCCCGGGTGCGCACGGTGGGCGGCAGCGGCCTGGGCCTGTCCATCAGCCTCGAGGACGCCCGGCTGCACGGCGGCTGGCTGCAGGTCTGGGGCCAGCCGGGACTGGGCGCGCAGTTCCGGCTCACCCTCCCGGTCACCGCCGGCACCGACCTCACCAGCTCGCCGCTGCCGCTGCGGCCGACGATCGTCCGCCGGCCGGGGGTCCGCCCGTGAGACGTCTGCCACCGGCACTGGCCGCCCTGCTGCTCGTCCTGCTGACCGCCTGCTCGACGGTGCCCACCGGCTCCGCGCCGGTACAGATCACCGAGGCCCCGGCCCGGCCCGCGGGACCGGTGGGCATCGAACCGGTGGAGCCGCCGGCCGACGCCACGCCCGAGGAGGTCGTGCGCAGCTTCGTCGTCGCCGCGGCCAGCACCGTGGCCCAGCACCCGGTGGCGCGCGAGCACCTGGTGCCCGAGGCCGCCGAGACCTGGTCCGACGAGGCCGGCATCACCCTGATCGGCCCCGACTACGCCACGGTGACCACCGACGCCGGCACCGTCCTCGTGACCGGCGACCTGGTCGGCAGCGTGGACACCCGTGGCGTCTTCACCGGCTCGGCGGGGGAGCCCTTCACCCACGAGTTCGTCCTCACCGAGGTCGACGGCGAGTGGCGGATCACCAACCCGCCCGACGGCCTGCTCATGCTCGTGCCCGACTTCGAGCGTCTGTACGACGCGCGCGCGGCCTACTTCGTCGACCCGACCGGGCAGCGGGTGGTGCCCGACCCGCGCTACCTGCTCACCGGGGAGGCGCAGCCCACCACGCTGGTGCAGCGGCTGCTGGAGGGCCCCTCGCCGGCGCTGGCGGCCGGGGTCCTGAACTCCCTCGACGGCATCACGCTCACCCGGGCGGTCACCGTCTCGGGCTCCAGGGCCACCGTCGACCTCGCCGGCCTGGGTGACCGGGGCGGAGCGGACCTGGCGGAGCTGTGCGCCCAGCTGGTGTGGTCGCTCGACCAGGTCGACGACGTCAGCTCCGTGGAGATCCGCACCAACGGCGAGCCGCTCTCGGCCGCGGGCGTCCCCGCCGTGCAGCGCACCGACGACTGGGCCGGCTTCGCCCCCGACTCGGTGCCCGCCGACGCCGACGGCCACTACCTCGACGCCGGCCGGTTGATGACCGTCGACGGCCAGCCCGCCCCCGGCCCGGCCGGGGACGGCGCCTACGGGCTGACCGCCGCCGCGGTGTCGGCCGATCCGCGCATGAGCGCGCTGACCTCGATGGTCGGCACGACGGTGACCGGCGCGACGACGACGCTGCTGGCCGGGCCCTACGGCGGGGAGCTGGCGCCGATCCTGTCCAGCGGCCGGCTCTCCGTGCCGACGGTCGCGGCGACCCGGCCGGAGTTCTGGGTGGTCCGCGACGAGGCCACCGTGGTCCGCGTGCCGGCGAGCGGATCGCCCCAGCCGGTGAACGCCCCGACGCTGACCGGTCAGGGCCGGGCGACGGCGCTGCAGCTCTCGCCCGACGGGGTGCGTGCCGCCGTCGTCGTCGCGCGCGGCGAGGACACGGTGCTGCTGGTCGGCACCGTCGTCCGTGCGGGGGAGGGGCCGGTGGCACTGCGCGACCTGCGCGAGGTGGCCCCGGCGCTGAGCTCCGTCGTCGACGTCGCCTGGCCGACGGCGGGCAGCCTGATGGTGCTGGCCGGGGACGCCGACGAGGGCGTGGCGCCCTACGTCGTCGGCGTCGACGGGTGGGGGCTCACCGATGTGGCCACCTCCGGGCTGCCCAGCCCGCCCACGGCGGTGGCCGCGGCGCCGAGCCAGCTGCCGCTGGTCAGCGCCGGCTCCACCGTGTGGCAGCTGTCGGGCGGCACCTGGGTGACGCTCATCCGCGGCCAGCAGCCGCTGCCGGGCACCGAGCCGTTCTTCCCGATCTAGCAGAGAAGGACCACCCTCGCCCCTCCGCCTCGCAGGCTCGGCGCGGGGTCGCTGGAGGGTGGCCGTTCGACCACCTCGCCAGACTCGCGGCGGGGACCCCGGGGGCCGCCGTCCGGTGTCCACAGATCAGCCGGCCGGCGGGACGAGCGTCCGTGGGCACCGCAGGCTGAGCGGGTGGGAGCCGGGCAGCCGCGGGTGCACGCCCCCGGTGCCGGCCTGGCCGGCGCACTCGCCGACCTGGTGCTGCCACGCACCTGCGCCGGCTGCGGGGTGCCGGGGTCGGTGCTCTGCCGGCGGTGCGCCCGGCTGCTGGTCTCCCCCCGCGTGGCCACGCCGCGCCGGGTGCCGCGCGGTCTGCCGCCGACCGTGGCCGCCGGCGCGTACGCCGGGCCGGTGCGCGCCGCGGTGATCGCGTTCAAGGAGCGGGGGAGGGCGGAGCTGGCCGGTCCGCTGGGCGCCGCCCTCGCGCTGGCCGTCGCGGCCGGTGCCGCGGTCGTACCCGCACGGCCGGTGCTCCTGGTCCCGGTGCCGCCGAGCCGGGCGTCGCTGCGAGCCCGCGGCCGCGACCACGTGCGCGAGCTCGCCACGGTCGCCGCCGCCGAGCTGCGCGCCGCCGGGGTCGCGGCGCGACCGGTCCCGCTGCTGGCCCGCACCGGCCGGGTGCGTGACTCGGCGGGGCTCTCGGTGGCCGAGCGCCGGGCCAACCTGGCCGGCACGTTCCTCCGGCGGCCCGGCGCGGCACCGCCGGGTGCCCTGCTGGTGCTCGTCGACGACGTGCTGACCAGTGGCGCGACGCTGTCCGAGGCGGCGGCCGCGCTGACGGGGACCCGCCCGGACGGCGCCCCGCCGGTCCTCGCCGCGGTGGTCTCGGCCACGCCCCGAGGAGGACCCGGCCACCGATCCCCAGGTCCCACCTGGGCGGTCACGGACGCGCGCGCCGATCACGCTCCGTGACCGCATGGTCGACTGTCGGGGTCATCCGACAGGGACTAGCGTGCTGTTGGTCACACCCGTCGACGACCGGGAGGTCTGATGGAGATCGTGGTCCGTGGCCGAAACGTCGAGGTCCCCGAGCACTTCCGACAGCACGTCGAGGACAAGGTCGGCCAGCTCGAGCGCTTCGACGGCAAGCTGTCCCGCATCGACGTCGAGCTCTTCCACGAGAAGAACCCCCGCCAGTCGGCGAACTGCCAGCGCGTCGAGATCACCCTGCGAGGCAAGGGGCCCGTGGTCCGGGCCGAGGCCTGTGCGCCGGACTTCTACGCCGCGCTCGACCTGAGCGCCGGCAAGCTCGACAACCGGCTCCGCCGGGCCAACGACCGCCGGCACGTCCACCACGGCCGGCGCACCCCGCCCAGCGTCCGGCTCGGCGGCGCGGTCCTCGAGCCCGAGCCGATGGCCGCCCTCACCACCGCCGACCCCGCGCCCGAGCAGCCGCTCGACGGGGAGCCGTTGGTGACCGACCTCGACGAGCACCTGCCCGGCCGGGTGGTGCGCGAGAAGCACCACCCCGCCGTCCCCATGACCGTCGACCAGGCCCTGCACGAGATGGAGCTCGTGGGGCACGACTTCTACCTCTTCCACTGCGCCGACACCGGCCTGCCGACCGTCGTCTACCGGCGGCACGCCTTCGACTACGGGCTCATCCGGCTGGTCGAGCCGCCGCTGGGCTCGCACGACGCAGCGTCCTCGGCGGCACCGGCCGAACCCGCGGCCGTCCCGCGCTGACCGCACGGCGGGGACCCGGCGCACCGCCGGGCCCCCGTCGGCCCGGTCGCCGTCCCCACTGCTCAGCCGCCGGTCCCACCCGCCCGGTCCCCGGGGAGCCGGCCGAACAGGACGGCGTCGGCGCGGCTGCCGTCCCGCCGCGCGAGGCAGGCCCGCACCACGCCCTCCCGCGTGAAGCCGGCCCGCCGCGCCACCGCCTGCGAGACGGCGTTGTCCACGTCGACGAACAGGTGCACCCGCGGCGCGCCGTGCGCGAACGCCCAGGTGGCCAGCCCGTCGGTGACCTCCGCGGCGTAGCGGCGCCCGCGCGCCCAGGGCGCGATGGTGTAGCCGATCTCCGGGCCGAGGCGTCCCGGGCCGAGCGAGATCCCTGCTGTCCCGACCAGCTCGCCGTCGGCCTCGACCGCCACCGGCAGGCCCCGCCCCTCGACCCGGTGCGTCATCCCGACGCCCTCGACGAAGGCGCGGGCGTCCTCGAGGCCGTAGGGGACCGGGACGCCGGTGACCCAGCGCTGCGTCTCCGGGTCCTGCGAGGCGCGGTGGACCGCCGGGACGTCGTCGGCGCGGAACGGGCGCAGCACGAGACGGGGGGTGCGGACCACCTCGGTGGTCAGGTCGACGCCGGTCAGGGAGAGGACCCCGTCCCTCTCATCGCTCGCAGGCTCGCGACGAGCCTCCGGACGGGGCCGAGGAGCAGTCATGCCCCGAATGGTCATGCGTTGCCCAGCACCCGGTCGACCGATATCTCGAGGACCACCCGCGCCGGGTTGTCCCGGGGGGTGCGGTAGCGCCGCGCGTAGCGGGCCTCGGCGTCGGCGACGGCAACGCGGTCGTCGCGCACCACCGCGGTCCCCTCGAGGGTCAGCCAGCGGCGGCCGTCGACCTGGCACACGGCCACCCGCGCCTGACCGGCCCGCACGTGCCGGGCCTTGGCCGAGCCCCCGGACGTGATCACCCGGGCGGTGCGCGTGTCCGGGTCGTAGGTGACGCCGACCGGCACGACGTGCGGGCTGCCGTCGGCGCGCAGCGTGGTCAGCGTGGCCAGGTGCCGCTCGGTGAGGAAGGCGAGCAGTTCCGTGCCGAGATCGTCCAGGTCGTGGGCCACGGGAGTGAGGTTAGGTCTCGGACGCGGCGGGCACCGGCCCGGCGTGGAGCTGGCGGGGGCACGGGTGCTGGTGGCCGGGGCGACGGGGGCGCTGGGCGGGGACCTGGCGCGGGCGCTGGCCGCGGCCGGCGCCCGGGTGGCGCTGACCGGGCGGGACGACGGGCGGCTGCAGGCGCTGGCCGGTGAGCTGGGCGGCGCGCCGGCCCGTGCCGCGGACGCGGTCGACGTCGACTCCGTGCGCAGCGCGGTGGACGCCGCCGCGCAGGCCCTCGGCGGCCTCGACGCGGTCGTCGTCGCGTGGGGTGTGGTGGCCTTCGGCCCGGCGGCCGACGCCGACGACGCCGTCACCGAGGAGCTCTTCGCCGTCAACACGCTGGCCCCGATGAGCCTCGTCCGCGCCGCGCTGCCGCACCTGGCCGACGGCGGGGCCGTCGTCCTGCTGTCGGCGATCGTGGCCGACGCCCCGACGCTGGGCATGGCCGAGTACTCGGCCAGCAAGGCCGCCCTGTCGGCGTGGGCCTCGGTGCTGCGGCGCGAGCTGCGCAGCCGGTCGGTCTCCGTGCTCGACGTGAAGCCGCCGCACGTCGACACAGGTCTGGTCGACCGCGCCCTGGCCGGGGAGCCCCCGCGGCTGCCGGAGGGGCACGACCGAGGCGAGGTGGTGACCGCCGTGCTCGACGGGTTGCGCGAGGGAGCGCGCGAGGTGGTCCTCGACCCGAGGGAGCGGCGGCTCGTGCGCCGCTGAGGGGCGCGTGGGACGAGGCCGCGCCCCCAGGTCGGCGGCGCGGGACCGCGGACAGGGGTGCGCCGCCTACGCTGGTGGCGTGGTGTTCTCCAGGATCCTCCGAGCCGGTGAGGGCAAGCTCGTCCGTCGACTGGAGCGGATCGCCGACGCGATCGAGCTCCTCGAGGACGACGTCTCCGACCTCTCCGATGCCGAGCTGCGCGCCAAGACCGACGAGTTCAGAGCGCGCGTCGAGGACGGCGAGACGCTCGACCAGCTGCTGCCGGAGGCCTTCGCGGTCGTCCGGGAGGCCGCCAGCCGGACGCTGGGCCAGCGGCACTTCCGGGTGCAGCTCATGGGCGGTGCCGCGCTGCACCTGGGCAACATCGCCGAGATGCGCACCGGTGAGGGCAAGACGCTGACCGGTGTGCTGCCGGCCTACCTCAACGCCCTGAGCGGCGAGGGCGTGCACGTGGTCACGGTCAACGACTACCTGGCCAAGCGTGACGCCGAGTGGATGGGCCGGGTGCACCGGTTCCTCGGCCTGTCGGTGGGCACGATCCTGTCCGGCGAGCGTCCCGCGCACCGCCGCGAGCAGTACGCCGCCGACATCACCTACGGCACCAACAACGAGTTCGGCTTCGACTACCTGCGCGACAACATGGCCTGGAGCAAGGCCGATCTCGTGCAGCGCGGGCACAACTACGCCGTCGTCGACGAGGTCGACTCGATCCTCATCGACGAGGCGCGCACCCCGCTGATCATCAGCGGCCCGGCCGAGTCCGCCGGCAAGTGGTACCTCGAGTTCGCTCGGATCGTGCCGATGATGAAGCGGGACGTGCACTACGAGGTCGAGGAGGCCAAGCGGACGGTCGCCGTCACCGAGGAGGGTGTGGAGTTCGTCGAGGACCAGATCGGCATCGACAACCTCTACGAGGCGGTCAACACCCCGCTGATCGGCTACCTCAACAACGCGCTGAAGGCCAAGGAGCTCTTCCACCGCGACCAGCAGTACATCGTCAGCAACGGCGAGGTGCTCATCGTCGACGAGTTCACCGGCCGCGTGCTGGCCGGGCGCCGCTACAACGAGGGAATGCACCAGGCCATCGAGGCCAAGGAGGGGGTGAAGATCAAGGACGAGAACCAGACGCTCGCCACGATCACTCTCCAGAACTACTTCCGGCTCTACGAGAAGCTCTCCGGGATGACCGGCACCGCCCAGACCGAGGCGGCCGAGCTCTCCCAGACCTACAAGCTGGGCGTCGTCCCCATCCCGACCAACCGGCCGATGGTCCGCGAGGACCGCTCCGACGTCATCTACAAGACCGAGTCGGCCAAGTTCGACGCGGTCATCGACGACATCGCCGAGCGGCACGAGGCAGGCCAGCCGGTGCTCGTGGGCACCGCCAGCGTCGAGAAGAGCGAGCTCCTCTCCCGGCTGCTGCTCCGCCGCGGCATCCCGCACGAGGTGCTCAACGCCAAGAACCACGCGCGCGAGGCGGCGATCGTCGCCCAGGCCGGGCGGCTCGGCGCGGTCACCGTGGCCACCAACATGGCCGGCCGCGGCACCGACATCCAGCTCGGCGGCAACCCCGAGTTCATCGCCGACGAGGCGCTGCGGGCGCGCGGCCTCTCGCCGTCGGAGACGCCCGACGAGTACGAGGCCGCCTGGGACGAGGCGCTCGCGACGGCCAGAGACCAGGTCAGGGCCGAGCACGAGGAGGTCACCGAGGCCGGTGGCCTGTACGTGCTGGGCACCGAGCGGCACGAGAGCCGCCGGATCGACAACCAGCTGCGCGGCCGGTCGGGCCGGCAGGGCGACCCGGGCGAGTCACGGTTCTACCTGTCCCTCGGCGACGACCTGATGCGCCGGTTCAACGGCCCGATGCTCGAGTCGATGATGACCACGCTGCGCGTCCCCGACGACCAGCCGATCGAGTCGAAGATGGTCACCCGGGCCATCCGCTCGGCGCAGACGCAGGTCGAGCAGCAGAACTTCGAGGTGCGCAAGGACGTCCTCAAGTACGACGAGGTGCTCAACCGGCAGCGCACGGTCATCTACGACGAGCGCCGCAAGGTCCTCGACGGCGAGGACCTGCACGAGCAGGTGCAGCACATGCTCGACGAGGTCGTCGCCGCCTACGTCGACGGCGCCACCGAGACCGGCTACGCCGAGGACTGGGACCTCGACCAGCTCTGGACCGGACTCAAGGCCCTCTACCCGGTGGGCACCACGGTGCAGGAGCTGCTCGACCGGGTCGCCGACGGCGAGCAGGCCGCGTTGACCGCCGACGTGCTCAAGTCCGAGCTGCTCGACGACGCCCACCGCGCCTACGGTGAGCGGGAGGCCACCCTCGGCTCGGAGGTCATGCGCGAGCTCGAGCGGCGGGTGCTGCTCTCGGTGCTCGACCGCAAGTGGCGCGAGCACCTCTACGAGATGGACTACCTGCGGGCCGGGATCCACCTGCGCGCTATGGCCAACCGCGACCCGGTCGTGGAGTACCAGCGCGAGGGCTACGACATGTTCAACGCGATGCTCGACGGCATCAAGGAGGAGTCGGTCGGCTTCCTGTTCAACCTGGAGGTCAAGACCAAGGAGCAGCAGGACGCCGAGGCCGCGGCCAAGCAGGCCGAGGCGGAGGCCAAGGCGCTGGCCGCCGCGCAGGAGGGCA
>NZ_JBFNXQ010000146.1:0-9542 GCF_041018925.1 Geodermatophilus maliterrae | reverse complement strand
CTAAGCCCGCGTGTGGTGCGGAGCGAGCGGGCATGGCGGCTCGTGTTCCCAGCTGCCGCACAGTGCGACGGTGATGACGCCGCCCGGCGCGCGGTCGTCGGCGCCAGGCTCCATCGACAGCAAGCCGTCGTGCGCGAACCGCTCCTTGGACATGTGCTCACTGTGGCAGCACGTCGACGCCGCCCCTCCTAAGGCCAGCAGCGCCGGCCGCTCAGGGCGCCGCGCCGCCGGGCTCGGAAGGCTGCCGCGCATCCCACCTGGCTTTGAGTGGGCCGTTCAGAGATAGCCGCAGTCAGTTTCCACCGCCATCACCGCCGACGACGCACCCTCGTCATTGCTGCTGCACGGGGCACCGGACAGCACTGGCTGCTCCACCACGTTGTCCGCGAGAGCGATCGGCTCGGGCAGGATTGAAGGACCACCGCCCCGACAGGAAGCATGGGCTCGGGGTTAACCGAAAGCCCCTCTCAAGCCGGGCCGGGAGCAGCCCGCAGGCGTCTGGGCGGCGCTCGATGACCTTCTGGCGACACCATGGCGGTCAGCAGGTCTCGGGCCAGAGCGGGATGTCCATGACGGCTGACTTGAGCTATGCCAGCGTGACGCCGAGGTGACGGCCACCCTGGACCCTCTCTGGTGTGGGACCGCCATCTAGTCGTAGTGCTCCGTCAGCGCCGGCGCGGGAGGTCAATTATGGAAACCGGAAGTCTGAAGGTCAGGGTAGACGATCAAGTCCTTACTGACCTCCAGAAGGTCCAGAAGGACCTACTGTGGGGAGAGTATACGGAACTGCGCAATCAGGTGCGCCACGTAGAACTCGTCAGGACGAATGCGATCAATTTTGCAATGCTATTGACGTCTGCGCTGATCGCCGTAATAACTCTTGACAGAGCCATCGACCGCGCCGACCTGGGCCTGTGCCTCGTAATCACGGGCGTCGGGCTCTTCTCTGCCGTATTTTCGGTCCTTTACCTGGACCGCTACGTCAGGAATGCGGCAAGGGCCTCTTGTGTGAGACATGAACTGGATCGCTTGTTCTTCAGCGAAGAAGGGCTCGGCCTGGGCTTGTCCAGCCTTCGCGATGCCGGAGAGACTGAATATCTACAACACGGCAACGCGTTCATCGACCGTGTCAAGCGTATCACCTTCCGGGGGGTCGGCAAGGTCTTTCATGACTCACACCTGTTTTGGATCGCGATGCCGACTCTGATTCTGATTGCCGGCATCCTTCTCACAGTTATCTCAGCCTCCCCGCCAGAGTAGGCGAGTCTTCCGTGACCCGTGGAAGGCCGCGGGCCGCAAGTCGCTGCACCGCTGGCTTCGCTGATCATCCCGCGTGCAGTGGCTCGCCGGTCCTTCCAGACAGGCCGCGACAGGGCCGGGGAGGTCGCTCACAGGGCAGGGTGTCCCAAAGTGAGCCGCTCGGGGCGCCGGCGCGGTTCAGGGGAGTTCATGGGCGCCGAGGAGGATGGGCGCCCACCGGCGGGGACCGCTGGGCTTCTTGGTCGAGCGTTGCCGTCCGGGCGGTGTTGCTGTCCTGATCGGGACGGCCGATAGCGGGATCGCCGCCCGCGGCGAGGAGCTCGTCATGAGCATGCGGATGGCTCGCGCTGGCGCCAGGTCGCTGCTGGACCTCCGAGCGATCGCCGTGGCGCTCGCGACCGTGGTCGTTCTCGGAAGCCCGTGGTGAGCGCTCCGCGATGGGCCGGTGAGCGGCCCTGTACCAGGGAGCGGGCGACGGCACTGATCGCGGCCGCTTTTCCTGCGCTGCGCGGCCTGCCGGTGGTGCCGCTGGCCCAAGGGTGGGACAACACCGTCTACGTCGTCGGTGACTGCTGGGCCTTCCGGTTTCCCCGTCGGGCGGTGGCGCTTGCGGGATTCCGGCGGGAGCTGGCCGTTCTGCCGCAGCTGGCTCCGGTCGTTCCGCTGCTGGTCCCCGTGCCGGAGTTGGTCGCCGTTGATGACGACCCGGCCGCTCCGTGGCCGTTCGCCGGCGCCCGGCTGCTGCCCGGGCGAGAACTGGCCGAGACAGGCCTCCCCGACGCCGCGCGGACGGCTGCGGCCCGTGCGGTGGGCAGCTTCCTCCAGGTGCTGCACGATGGCCGGACGCGCGCGGGCGTGGACGTCGAGCTGCCGGTGGATCCCATGCGCCGGGGAGAGCCGCGCGCCCGCATGGACGACACTCGCGAGCTGCTGCGGCGGCTGGTCGCGGACGGTGTCTGGACGGGGGATCCGGCCATCGAGGCCCTCCTGCGCTCCGCCGAGCGGTTGAGTGCACCGGCCGGCGCCCCGGTCCTGGTGCACGGTGACCTGCACGTGCGGCACCTGCTCCTCGACGACGAGGGCGACGCCGTTGGGGTCATCGACTGGGGCGACCTCTGCCTGGCCGATCCGGCCGTGGACCTGGCGTTGGCCTACACGGCCTTCATCGGGCCGGCGCGGGTGGCCTTCTTCCGGGCGTACGGCGAGGTCGACGCCGAGCGGGAGCTGCGGGCCCGCGCGTTGGGCGTTCGCCTGAGCGGATTGCTGGCCGCCTACGCCACCGCGGAGGACCGTCCCGCATTGCTCGCCGAAGCCCTCGCCGGACTGCGCCGAGCGGTCGATCGGCCGTCGCGCGCCGGAAGGTCCTGACGCGATGCGGGCCGACGGAGGCGCGCCGTCGTCACCGCGCCCACCCGTGCCGCCGCACCGGTCGTTCGGGTCCGGTCCACCGTCACCAGCTGCCACGAGCGGGCACGGCGTTACGGTGTGCGGCTGGCCGTTGGAAGGAGCACGGCGACATGGCATCGCAGCCGGACGGCACCGACGTGGAGCGCCGCGACCACCAGCTCCAGGAGATCACGGTCGGACCGCGGAAACCGCACAACGCCCCGATCACCCTCGCCGCGTACGACCCCGGCTGGCTCCGGTTGTTCAGCCGCGAGGCCGACCGCCTGCGCTCGGTGCTCGGCAGCGAGGCGCTGCGCATCGAGCACGTCGGCTCGACCTCGGTTCCCGGCCTGATGGCTAAGCCCATCCTCCCACCCGCCCAGTCACCGGCCGCCGGAGACGCACCGGAGGAAACCAGTAGGTCGACCGGAGAAGTTAGCTGTGGGCTTTCACCAATGGCCGCGATATCGCGCCTTCTCCAGGTGACAGCCGCCCCGACCCGTCCAGCTCTCGGAGACCGCCATGACCGACCAGACCCCCGGCCCCGATCACACCGCCGAGCTGCTCACCATCACCGAAGCCGCCTTGCTGCTACGCGCCCCGTCGCCACGCTGCGGTACTGGCGCCACCTCGGCACCGGCCCGCACAGCTTCCGCCTCGGCCGTCGCGTCCTCCACCGCCGTGACGACCTGCACGCCTGGATCGATGCACGGCGCGATCTGGGCACGGCTGAGCGGAATCCGGCTCCAGAGGCGCAGGTCAACGTCGGTGGCGAGCCGCGGACTCTCGTGCCACGTCCTCGACCGCGCATGGCTGGGCGAGTTTCTGCGGGGACCGAGGTGTCCTACCGGCGTGCGACCAGACCAGAAGGGTGAGCCTTGGCATACAAGCGCGGGGACAAGTGGGTCGGCTTCTATCGCGACGCTGCCGGCAAGCAGCACACGAACGGGAACTTCCGCCGCAAGCGGGATGCCGACCTGTGGGAGCAGGAGCAGAAGTCGGCGATCAGGAACGACACCTGGGTCGACCCGGGTCGGTCGAAGATGACGGTGGGCCAGTGGTCCGAGACCTGGATGGCCGGTCGAGTCCACCTCAAGCCCAAGACCCTGTCGTCCTATTGGTCACTGCTGGCCACCCGAGTGCTGCCCACCTGGAGCACGGTCCCGCTGACCAAGGTCCGACACAGCGACGTCGTCGCCTGGGTGGCCGCGATGCGCGCCGAACTGTCGGCGTCCAGGACCCGGCAGGCCTATCACCTGCTGTCCTCGATGCTGGACGACGCGGTGAGGGACAACCGGCTGGCACGAAACCCGGCCACCGGTGTCGGCCTGCCCCGCCTGCCGAAGTCCGACCGCCGCTACCTCACCCACCAGCAGCTCGCCGACCTGGCCGACGGCTGCGGTCCACACCGCCTGATCATCAGCACCGATCGGTCGTGGTGCCCCGCTTCATCCGCGAGGACCTCGGCCGCCAGCTCGCCGGAAAGGCGC
Source organism: Geodermatophilus maliterrae (assembly GCF_041018925.1). Lineage (NCBI taxonomy): Bacteria > Bacillati > Actinomycetota > Actinomycetes > Geodermatophilales > Geodermatophilaceae > Geodermatophilus > Geodermatophilus maliterrae. The sequence continues at coordinate 5,406 of NZ_JBFNXQ010000146.1, read as the reverse complement.
CGAGCGACCTGGTGTTCGGATCCCGCGCCAGCACGCCGCTTCGGGTCCAGAACTTCCGACGCGACTGGTTCGACCGGGCGGCCGACGCCGTCGGCCTCTCGGGCCTCACCCCGCACGAGCTCCGGCACACCGCCGCATCTCTCGCCATCGCCTCCGGCGCGTCGGTGAAGGGGGTGCAGTCGATGCTGGGCCACGCCTCGGCGCAGATGACGCTGGACCGATACGGCCACCTGTTCCCCGACGAGCTGGACGCGGTCGCCGACCGCTTGGACGCCGCTCGTGCTGACCAGGTGCTGACCGAGCCCCGACCTGATGCCCTTGTGGCTCGCATCCGGCGCGCGGACTAGCCGCTGACCAGCACTTCCATGGTGCCCCCGGCAGGATTCGAACCTGCGACACACGGTTTAGGAAACCGATGCTCTATCCCCTGAGCTACGGGGGCTCGTCGGCCGGCGGCCGGGCGGGGAGTGCTGCTCGAGGTTAGCGGGCCGGTGTCCGGAGGCCACCCGCGGCGCTCCCGGCTCGCTACCGTCGGTGCATGGTGGTCCTGCTCGCCGAGCTGGTGCTCCTGCTGCTGGTCGCCGGCCTGCTGCTGTACGGGCTCGGTGTGTGGTCGGCCGGCCCGCCCACGCCTCCCGGCGCCCGGCCGACCCCACCGAGCCCACTGCCCGGGCGCCGGCGCGCCGAGGTGGCCGACGCGGTCGCCCAGGCGCGCTGGGCGCCGGCGCACGACGAGGTCGACGGCCGGACGAGGGTGCTGCTGCGGCGCTCCTACACCGGCCTCGACGGGCTGCCGGTCGTGCTCGAGGACCGCGTCTACACGGCCTTCCCGGCGACCGACCCGGCCTGGGAGGTGCGCTTCACCGAGGCGATGTCGGGCGCCCGGTTCCGCTGCTCGTACCTCAACGCGGAGGAGTCCGCGGGCTGATCGGCCTGCCCGGCGGTCTCCTCGACGAGCCGTACGATCGTCCGCGGCCGGTCCGACTGCGGCGCGTGACCGGCCCAGGCGAGCGGGACGAACCGGGAGCCCGGGGTCAGCGGCAGGTAGCGCACCGTCTGTCCTGACGCGATCCAGTCGGCCACGCCCTGGACGAGGGTGACCGGGCAGTCGATGCGGTCGAGCCCCCGCGGGACGTCGAGCACCAGGCCCCAGAGCAGCGTGCGCCAGAAGTCGCGGGAGTCGGCGAACCCCTCCCGTGCCCCGACGGCCTCTTCGGGCGAGGTGGACCACGGGCGGGCCTTGAGCGGCGCCAGCAGCGCGACGCGGCCGAGGGCCGAGCGGGACAGCGGGCCCACCAGCGTCGCGCCGGTGCGCATCACGACGCGGGCCAGGGCCATGCCGCTGCCCTGCACGAACCGCTCCGGCGGCACGTTGAGCCCGGACGGCGCGATCGCCACCACCGACCGCGCGCGGCCGCGGCGCGCCAGTTCCAGGGCCACGCGGGCGCCGAGCGAGTTGCCCAGCACGTGCACGGACCCGACGCCCTCGTCGTCCAGCGTCCGCTCGACGGCGTCGGTGATCGCCGCGACGGTGGGCCGCTCCTCCAGGGCCGGTGACCGGCCCACCCCGGGGAGGTCGACGTCGATGACGTCGAAACGGCCGGTCAGCAGGGGGACGACGGCGGTGAAGTCGCGGCGGGAGCTGCCCATCCCGTGCAGGAGCAGGAGGGGCTCGCCCGAGCCGGCGCGGGTCCGGGACAGCAGTGCGTTCATCAGGAAGACCTACCCGGTGGTCGACGAGCGGCTCGGTGAGCCTGCTCACCCCTGCCCGTCAAGGGGACGGGCGGCCGCCGTGGGCGCCCCCCGTCGCTGTGGAGGCCGCACCGGGACCGTCGTCCGCCCTGCCCGACCTGGCCTCCCACCGATCGAGGAGGCCCGTGGAGATCCGGGCACCCGACGAGCTCGGGCAGCACCTCGCCACCGTGGCGACGGCGCCCCACCGCGCCCCGGCCGGCCGAGTGCGTCCTCTGCTATGTCGAGCGCAGGATGGCGGCGTGGGACAGGCCGCCGCTCAGCCGGGGTCCGCGCTGGACGCCGGACGAGGAGCGCCATGACGCTCGTCGCGGACCTCGCCGCTGCCGTCGAGACGGCCGGTGGTCACGGACGCGCGCTGGTCGCCGTCGACGGACCCGACGCCGCCGGCAAGACGACCCTGGCGGACCGGGTCGCAGCCCTGGTCGACCGGCCCGTGGTGCGGGCCTCGATCGACGGGTTCCACGCCCCCAGGGCCGTGCGCCTGCGACGCGGCGACCTGTCCCCGGAGGGCTGCTACCGCGACTCCTTCGACCTCGCCGGCCTGCAGGACCGCCTGCTCGCGCCGTTCGCCCACGGGGCGGCCGACGTCGACGTCGACGTCTTCGACCACCGGTCCGACCGGGCGGCCCGGGTCCGGGTGGAGGACGTGCCGACGGACACCGTGCTGCTGGTGGACGGGGTGTTCCTGCTCCGCCCCGAGCTGCGCCGGTGGTGGACGTTCCGCGTGTACGTGCACGTGCCGGAGGAGATGACGCTGGCGCGCGCCGTCCGGCGCGACCTGCCGGTCCTCGGCTCGGTGCAGGCGGTCGAGGAGCGGTACCGCGGCCGCTACCTGCCGGCGCAGGTGCTGTACCGGACCGAGGCGCGCCCGCTGGAGGCCGCCCACGTCGTCGTCGACAACGGCGACCCGGCCGCGGCGGAGGTCCTGCGGTGGTCACCCCCGGCGGAACCGGCCCGCTGACCGGCGCCGGTCGGGCTCCGCGGGGCAGGATGGGCGCATGGGACAGGTCGTGGCCACCGCCGAACGCGTCGTCCGTGCTCCGGCTGACCGGGTGCGCGCCGCCCTCGCCGACTACGCAGGCACCCGCTCGCGCGTGCTGCCCGAGCAGTTCAGCGACTACCGCCTCGAGGCCGGCGGTCAGGGCTCGGGCACCCGCGTGCACTGGCGGTTCGCCGCGACGTCGAAGCGGGTGCGCGACCAGCTGATCGAGGTGAGCGAGCCCGACGGCACGCTGGTCGAGCGCGACACCCGCTCGTCGATGGTGACCACCTGGACGGTCACCCCGGCCGACGCCGGCACCAGCACCGTGCGGGTGCGCACCACCTGGGACGGCGCCGGCGGCGTCGGCGGCTTCTTCGAGCGCACCTTCGCGCCCAGGGGCCTGCGCCGCGTCTACGACGACCTGCTCGGCCGGCTGGATCAGGAGCTGTCCGCCTCCGCCGGCGCTGCCTGAGGTCACGGCGCGGCGCGCCGTTCGAGGGGACGATGGTCCGGTGACCGCCGCCCCCTCCGCCGTCGAGTCGACCCAGACCGGGGTCGCCGGGCTCGACGACCTGGCCGGCCTGGTCGCCGACGGCGACGTCCTCGTCCTCTCCGGCGCCGGCCTGTCCACCGACTCCGGCATCCCCGACTACCGGGGCGCCACCGGCTCGCTGCGTCGGCACACCCCGATGACCTGGCAGACCTTCCGCCGCGACCCCCGCGGCCGGCACCGCTACTGGGCACGCAGCTACGTCGGCTGGCCGCAGATCGCCGCCGCCCGGCCCAACGCCGGCCACTCCGCCGTCGCCCGGCTGCAGCGCGCCGGCCTGCTCGGCGGCGTCATCACGCAGAACGTCGACGGACTGCACCAGGCCGCCGGCGCCCGCGACGTCGTCGAGCTGCACGGCGGCCTCGACCGGACCGTCTGCCTGGCCTGCGGCGACGTCGCCGGCCGCGCCCCGCTGCACCGGCGGCTGCGCGCGGCAAACCCCGGCTTCGGCCCGCACGCCGACGAGGTCAACCCCGACGGCGACGCCGAGCTGCCCGACGACGTGCTCGACGGCTTCGTGATGGTCGACTGCACCGCCTGCGGCGCCGGCCCGCTCAAGCCCGACGTCGTCTTCTTCGGCGAGACGGTGCCCCGCGACCGCGTCGACACCTGCTTCGGCATGCTCGAGGACGCCGGCAGCCTGCTGGTCCTCGGCTCCTCGCTGACGGTCATGAGCGGCTACCGGTTCGTGCTGCGCGCCGCCGAGCTCGGCATCCCGGTGGCCCTGGTCAACCTCGGGCCCACCCGCGGCGACGCCAAGGCCGACGTCCGCGTCGACGCTCCACTGGGCGCCGTCCTGCCGGAGCTCGCCCGCCGCTGCGGCGCGTGACCCGCCGCGAGGTCGGCCGCACCGACGACGGCCGCTGGATCGTCGTCGACGGGCGGCGGTGGCGGGCGGCCGACCCGTCCCTGCCCGACGACGTCCGCGCCCGGCTGCTGTCGCACCTCGGCACGGCCCGCTCGGCCGTCCGGACGGCGTCCGACCCCGTCGCCGTGCGCGCCGCCCGCGACCGGGTGCAGCTGGCCAAGACCGGCCTCGGCGAGCGCGGCCCGGCCTGGTGGGACCAGGACGACGACGCCCGGCGCGCCCGCTGGGAGGCCGCGCTCACCGCCCTGGAAGGCGGCTGACCCCGGCCTCGGGGGAGGATGGTCGGCGATGCAGACCTTCCTGCCGGTGGCCGACTTCGAGGAGAGCGCCCGGCTGCTGGACTCCCCGCGCCTGGGCAAGCAGCGGGTGGAGACCCTCCAGGTGCTGCGCGCCCTCGAGCTCCCCGACTACGGCTGGGCCTCGCACCCGGTGGTGCACATGTGGCGGGGCCGGACGGCGGCGCTGGTCGTCTACGGCCTGGCCACGGTGCAGGTGTGGCGCGAGCGCGGGTTCGCCGACAGCACGCAGACGCTGATCGCCGAGTTCGCCCCCGACGTCGCCGGCGCCTCGCAGGACGAGCTCGCCCGCGCCGGGCTGCTGCCCTCCTGGGTGGGCGACGAGGCGCTGCACCTGTCGCACCGCTCGAACCTGCTGGCCAAGGACCCGGACTTCTACCGGCCGCTGTTCCAGCCGCTCTTCGGCGTCGAACCCGACGACCTGCCCTACCTGTGGCCCGGCCCGGACCAGGTGCCGCCCGCGCCGGAGCCGGAGGGCACCCGGGTCTGGGTCGTGCGGCCGCGGGCGCACAACGAGCTCGGCGCGTGCCTGGCCGCCGGCGTCGTGGGGCTGGGCACCCAGTCGGGTGTCGACGTCGACGCCACCGGCCTCTCGCCGGCCGAGCTGCGCGCCCTGGCCAAGGAGCTGTCGGGACGGCGGCCGAGCAAGGACCTGCGCCAGCTGTCGACCTTCCTCGACGAGATCCGCCCCGGCGACCTGGTCGCGCTGCCCATCGAGCACGGCGCCGGCCTGCTGGTGGGAGAGGTGCTCGGCGACTACCTGTTCGAGGGCCGCGAGCTGCTGCCGCACCGCCGACCGGCCCGCTGGGACCGCGTCGTGCCGCGCGCCGCCGCCCGCCCGCCCGCGACACTGCAGGACCCTCGCGCGCTGTTCTCCGTGGTCATCGACCCCGAGGTGCTGCCGCCGGCGCTGGCCGGCACCACCTACCGGGAGCCGGCGCTGCCGCTCGTCGCT
>NZ_JBFNXQ010000145.1:0-9879 GCF_041018925.1 Geodermatophilus maliterrae | reverse complement strand
CGGGGCGGCTGGTGCGTCGAGGAGACGATGCCGGCGGCGATGTCGCGCAGCTTGCGGTTGTAGCGCTGCGAGGCGTCGCGCAGCAGGTCGAAGGCGGCGTCGGCGTCGATCCGCCGCTGGGCCATCAGCACGCCCTTGGCCTGCTCGATGACCGCCCGCGACTCCATCGCCAGCTGCATGTTGCGGGCGTGGTCGCTCAGCTTGGCGTGCGCGTCGGCGTTGGCGACGGCGACCGCGACCGCCTCGGCGACCTCGCGGGCCGCCGCGGCCGACGCCGCGGAGGCGAAGGCGGCCGGCTGGCCGGAGTAGATGTTCAGCGCGCCGACCGAGCTGTCCTGGTAGGGCAACGGCGTGGACAGCGAGCTGCTGACGCCGAGGTCGACGACCCGCGCGACGTAGTCGGGCCAGCGCGTCTCGGTGCGCATGTCGTCGATGCGGAGCTGCACGCCGCCCCGGCCGGCGTCCAGGCACGGCCCGTGGCCCCGCTCGTACTGCAGCTCGTCGGCCGCCAGGGACATCTCGCCGACGTGGGCGGCGGTGACCGCGACGTCGCCGCGCACGAGCGTGATCGACGTCGACTCGGCACCGGGGACGTGGTCGTTGGCGAGCCGGGTGAGCTCCCCGAGGACGTCCTCCAGCGCTCGGTCGGCCAGCTGCAGCCGGCTGAGCGCGCGCCAGAGGGTCTCCATGAGCTGCATTGTGCCCGGAGGGGGGCCGCGGGCGGGGGCGGCACGGTACCGCCGCTGCGGCCGCTGGCGGTTTCGGTCAGGATGGACCCGGTTCTACGACCGCGGAGCAGACGCGAGGGGTGACGGATGGGCCAGGAGACGTGGCCGCACGCTCCTGTGCCATCGGTGGCCGGCGACGTCTGGCACTGGCAGCTGGAGGCCATGCACGTCGTCTCCCGGGTCCGCTCGGACCTGCGCGCCCGGATCGCGCACCCGTCGGTGAGCTCGTCGTCGACCGAGGACGCCCGTGACGGGCTGCTGCTGGTGTTCGAGGAGCTCGCGTCCAACGCCCTGCGGCACGGCGGCGGTGACGTCCGGGCGCTGGTGGTGGCCAGCCCGGCCGGCTGGCTGCTCGACCTCAGCGACGAGGCACCCGAGCGGCCGCCGGTGCCCGCCGTCGACCGCGACCCCTCCCTCGGCGGCATGGGCCTGCACCTGGTGGCGCAGCTGTCGGTCGACTACGGCTGGGAGCGCCGGCCCGGCCGCAAGCACGTGTGGTCGCGGCTGCCCTCGGGGCTCGAGCCGATCGAGGGCTTCAGCGACCAGGTGCCGGCCCCGCGCGCGCCCGAGGCGCCCCGGGACTGACCGGGCGGCGGTGCCGGCCCCTCACGCCTTGTCGGCGACCGGGGCCCCGTCGTGCTCGGCGCGGGCGCAGTGCGCGCAGCAGTAGAAGGTGCCCTCGACCACGACGCCGTGGCCGACGACCTTCACCCCGCAGTGCTCGCAGATCGGGGCCATGCGGTGGATGGCGCACTCGAAGCAGTCGAAGGTGTGCCGGGCGCCCTGCGCCACCACCTCGAAGCTCATGTCGTAGTCGTTGCCGCAGACCTCGCAGACCGCCATGGTCCCTCCTCGCCGTCGTCGCCCCGGGTGCACTCCTTCCCCGGCGGGTGGGTGCGGACACCGGCGTCCGGGCGCGTCGCCGGCGAGCGGTGCGGTGGTGGTCAGGCGCGTGGTGGTCAGGTGGTAGTGATCAGGCGGTGGTCAGACGGGTGGTGGTGCCGACGGCGTTGCGGGTCCCCTTGGCGGCGTAGAGGCAGCTGTCGGCGCGGGCGGTGAGGACGGCGGGTGAGGCGTCCGTGCCGGCGGCCGCCGCGACGCCGAGGGAGACGGTCAGCTCGCCCGGGTCGAAGCCGGGCAGCTCGAGGGCGAGCGTGGCCAGCCGGACCCGCTCGGCGAGCTCGACGGCGCGCTCCTCGGGGCCGCCGGGCAGCAGGACGGCGAGCTCGTCGCCGCCCAGCCGGGCGACGACGTCCCCGCCGCGGACCGCGGCGCGCAGCAGGTCGGCCACCGCGCGCAGGGCGGCGTCGCCGCCGGCGTGGCCGTGGCGGTCGTTGACCTGCTTGAACCGGTCGAGGTCGACCAGGACGACGGCGACCGGCTGCCCCGACCGGCGCGACACGGCGCAGGCGGCGTCCAGCTCGGCGTCCCAGCGGCGGCGGTTGGCCAGCCCGGTGAGCGGGTCCTCCTCCGAGAGGCGCTCGAGGCGGGTCAGCAGCCGGCGGGTGCGGTCCTGCTCGCGGTGCAGCCCCACGGTGGTGCGGACCTCGCGCAGCGACAGCTTCTGGCGGACGCCGTGCATGACGCCGGCGATCACCGTGGCCGTGGCCAGGTGCACGGCCACGGTGACCAGCTCGTCGCCGGGGAGGGTGTCCCCCGCGACGAGCGCGGCGGCGACCAGCCCGGCCCAGGTGACCACGCCCAGCCCGACGGTCCAGCGGGCCGGGCCGGCGAGCACGCCGCCGCTGCCGAAGAGGGCGGGCGCGAGCCCGAGTGCGTACGCCACGCTGTGGTCGACCTGCAGCAGCATCCACAGCACGTCGACCTGGACGACGCCCAGCACGAGGACCGTGGTGACCAGCTCCGGGCGGCGCCGGCCGAGTGGCCGCCGCACCAGGAGCCAGAGCGCCACGAGCATGGGCAGGACACAGAGGAGCCGGACGGCGATGAAGGTCCCGGCGCGGTCGGGCTCGAGGTAGAGGTCGACGGGCGACCAGGCCGGCAGCACGACCATCGCCGTCACCGCGAGCACGATCCCCGACGAGCGGGCGCGGCGGGTCAGCTCGGCGACCACCTCGGGGTCGTCGGCGGCCACCTCGTGCCGGCGGCGGTCGCCCGCCCGGCGGTCGGGCGGGCCGGACGGTCCACCGTCCCGCAGACCGGGCCGCGCGGACCGTCCCCCCACCCGGCCGGCACGCACGGACGGCGCGCGGCGCGGGCCGGCGGGCGCGCGGTGCGGGGCGGAGGTGGACACGGCACCCCATCGACACCGGGCGTGCCTGGGGTGAGTACACCGTCGCCGTCCTCCCCCGTCAGGGTGAGCACGCTGGACGCACGTCCGCCCCCGCCACTCGCCCGCGGCGGGTCAGGGGTTGCGGCGGGCGGTCCAGGACGAGACGAAGTCGCGCAGGCTCCGGGTGGGCCGCAGCCACGCACCGTCGGGCGGCAGCGCGTCGAGGCGCACGCGGTCCAGCGGCGCGGCGAAGGCCCCGGGCACGTCCTCGATGTCGATGAACTCCAGCAGGTCCGAGCTGATCGCGTAGCCGGCGACCTCGCTGAACGCCACGACGACGACCTGTGTGCCCGACCGGGCCAGCTCCTCCAGCGGCTCGGCGAAGTTCCGTCCGTCCCCGGAGAAGACCACCAGCCGCCGCAGCCGGTGGCTGTGCGCCCGCACCTCGATGTGGTCGAGCATCGCCTGGTCGATGTCGTCGTCGGGCTGCGACTTCGGCCGCGCGAAGACGGCGAACCCGAAGCCGCGCAGCGCCTCCACCCAGCGCTGCAGCGAGCCCACGACGGGCGGGATGTTGGCGAACACGCACGCCTCGACCTCGGGCGCGTCCGGCGCCCCGGGGTCGCCGGCGCCGTCGACGAACCAGGCGGCGATCGCGTCGAAGCGCGGCCGGGAGGCGGCGGTGGGCCGGGCGCCGATGACCGTCGACAGGGTCATGTCGATGTTGGGCGCGTCCCAGATCAGCAGGTCCAGCGCCGGCCGGCCACGGCCGAGCTCGTCGCCGGGGGACTCCAGGACTGCCGTACCGCTGGTCTCGGTCACGGAGGCAGTCTGCCCGCTCACCGCCGCACCCGTGACCGGGGCGGGAGGGGCGTCGGGAGCGACGTCGGCGCCCGGGACGAGGCCGTGGTCGGGCACGGCGTCGGGGGTCGGGGGCGTCGGTGGCCCGGCGGGGAGGGGCGCCGGCGGCCCGGCGGGCGACGTCGCCCGGCGGACGGCGCGGCGGCGGCCCGGCCCGGTCACCGGCCCCGCCTCAGCGCAGCTGCCCGGCGAGGGCGAGCGCGCAGGAGTCGCCGCCGCCGGCCCGCACCCGGTCGGCCCAGCGGGTGACGTCGCCCGACGCCATCGGGCGGGCCAGCAGGTAGCCCTGGGCGAGGTCGCAACCGGCCTCGCGGACCATCCGCAGGTGCTCGGCCGTCTCCACGCCCTCGGCCACCGACCGGATGCCCAGGCTGTGCGCGAGCTCGACGATGGCACCGAGCACCGCGCCGGTGCCCGAGGTGGCCAGTCGCTCGGCCGCGGTGATCAGCGAGCGGTCGATCTTCAGCGTCCCGATCGGCAGCGCCATGAGCTGCGCGAGCGAGGACCACCCGGTGCCGAAGTCGTCGATGGCCACCCGGACGCCGAAACCCTGCAGCACGGCCAGCTGGTCCTCGGCGCGGGTCGGGTCCTCGGCCACGGTGGTCTCGGTCAGCTCGAGCATCAGCTGCTCGGGGGCCAGGCCGGAGTCCCGCAGCGCCGTCCGGACGTCGCGCACCAGCGTCTCGGCGGAGAAGTGGCGGGCGCTGATGTTGACCGCCATCCGCAGGGACAGCCCCTGGGTGGCCCACTCCGCGGCCTGGCGGGTGGTCTCGCGCAGCAGCCAGCGGGTGATCGGGATGAGCTGGCCGGTCTCCTCGGCCACGGAGAGGAACGCGTCGGGCGCGAGCAGGCCCCGTTCGGGGTGCTGCCAGCGCAGGAGGGCCTCCACGCCCTCGATCGCGCCGGTGTCCAGCCGCACCACCGGCTGGTAGTGGACGACGAACTGGTCCAGGGCTCCATCGCGCAGGCGGGTGGCGACGTCCATCCGCCAGCGCGCGGCGTCGCGCAGGCCGGGCGAGAACAGGTGCACGCGGTCCCGGCCGGCCGCCTTGGCCGCGTACCCGGCGGCGTCGGCGTCGCTGAGCAGCTGGTGGGCGTGCCGCAGGCCCGGCGGGGCGACGGCGACGCCGATGCTCGCCGAGACGGGCACCGACAGGCCGCCGGCGGTGAACGGCCGGCCGAAGGAGCGCTGCAGCCGGAAGGCCAGCGACGCCGCCTCCGGGGTGTCGCAGGACCGGGCGAGGACGACGAACTGGTCACCACCGAGCCGGCCGACGGCGTCCCCGGGGCGGATCTGGGTGGTCAGGCGGGCGCCCACCTGGCGCAGCAGCTCGTCGCCGACGGCGTGCCCGAGCGAGTCGTTGACGGTCTTGAAGCCGTCGAGGTCGAGGAAGAGCAGCGCGGTCCGGGAGCCCTCGTCGGCCAGCGCCTCGCCGATGAGCTCCAGCAGACGCAATCGATTGGGCAGGCCGGTGAGGTCGTCGTGGGTCGCCTGCCAGGCCAGCCGCTGCTCGACGAGGGCTCGCTCGGTGATGTCGGTGTGGATGACGACGAGCTGCCCGGTGTCCTCCACGCGCGCGGCCTGCAGCCGCCACCAGGTGGTCTCCCCGGCCAGGTCGTGGGCGTAGTCGTGGGCGAAGGTGCGCGGCGGCCCACCGGAGGGCTCGGTGCGCAACTGGTGCAGGCCGTCGGTGATCCGCGCGATGTCGTCGCGGGCCAGTCCCTGCGCGACGCGCGCCAGGTAGTCGTCGCCCACCTGCGCCGGTTCCCAGCCGCTCCGCCGCACGAGGTCGGCGTTGCCCGACCACACGCGGTTGGCGGTGCGGATGCGCCCGCCGTCGTCGAGCAGCACGGTCGGTGAGGGCAGGGCGTCGAGGACGGCGGCGGTCTGTCTGAGCTCCCGCACCTGCGCGGCCTGCGCGCGGTGCCGGGAGTCGACGTCGCGGAGGAAGACCACCACGCCGCCGTGCGCGTCGGCGGAGGCGCGGACCTCGAACCACCGGTCGTACGGCTCGTAGAGGTACTCGAACGCGCGCGGCCGGCCGTCGGCGAGGACGGCGCGCACGTGTCTCTGGAGTGCGGAGCCGAGGACGTCGGGGAAGCAGTCGCGCACCAGGCGGCCGACCAGGCGCTCCGGCGGCCGCTGGAGGAGCTTGGCGAGAGCGGTGTTGACCCAGGTGAAGCGCCACTCGGCATCGAGGCGGCACACCGCGTCGGGGACCCCGGTCAGCAGGTCCGGCGGCGGCGCCGGCAGGGCGGCCTGGTCGGATCGGTGCACGCGTCTCTCTCCCCCTGTCGCCGTACGCCGAGACCCGTCCAGCCGGTCCCCGGCATCCGGACCGGGACGGGTGGGAAGTCGGTCCGTGTGCGACGCCTGCCCGAGAGTAGTGGAGCCTCCCGGAGTCAGTCAGCCGAGACGGTGGAGCGCTCGACGATGCGGGCGGCGGGGACGCCCGCCGGGAGGGTGCCCAGGACCGTGCCCCAGTCGCCGCCGAGACGGGTGGCGCAGAAGGCGGCTCGCCGCCCGGCTCGGGTTCCGCGTCCACCGCGAGGGCGTCACCCCGCAGGGCGTCCGGGTGCTCGTCCACGAGCGGCTGGTGCCGCCGGACCGCTAGCCCAGCGGGCGGACCAGCCGGCCGATCGCGACCTGGGCCAGCGGGGCGTAGCCGACCACGACCGGCAGCGGCCCGGTGATCCGCAGGCCCGTGGTGCTCCCGCCGTCCGGCCCCTCGGTCACCCAGTGCAGGAGGTGCAGCCGCACCGGCCCGGCCGACACCGTCCAGGACCACCGCCGCGCCGCCTCGTCCACCGACTCGACGACGAACGGCAGCGTCACCCCCACCGGCCCGCGCACCCGGCCCTCCAGCCCGGCTGCCAGCCGGGGCTCGGGCACCTGCACCCCGAGGATCTGCGGCGCCCACGTCGGCCACCGCGCCGGCTCGGCGTAGCGCTCCCACACCTCGGCCGGCGACTCCGGTCCGGTGGCGTGCAGGGTCAGGACGGTCACGGCGCCTCCTCGGCAGCGGTCAGCGGGGCTCGGCACTGCACCGCCACGGCGAGCAGCCCGTCATCCGTCCCCGGGGCGTGCGCCAGCCGGACGACGTCGACGGCGACGCCGTCCTGCGGCTGCTCGACCAGGGCCGCGCGCACCGGCGAGGCGCCGGTGCTGCCGTACGAGGTCGGCTCCCGGGCCGGCAGGGTCAGGACCCTCACGCCGGCGGCCCGCCCAGCAGCAGCTGCCGCAGCAGGTGCATCGCCAGGACGACGGAGCGCTCGCGCACCGCCGTCCGCGAGCCGTGCAGCCGCACCGACCGGGCCTGCTGCCCGTCCGGGCCGACGACGCACAGGTGCACGGTGCCCACGGGCTTGTCCGGCGTCCCGCCGCCCGGGCCGGCGATGCCGGTGATGCCGACGCCGACGTCGGTCCCGAACCGCGCCCGCGCACCCTCGGCCAGCGCCAGCGCCACCTGCGGGCTCACCGCGCCGAACTCCGCGAGCACCTGCCCCGGCACGCCGACCAGGTGCTCCTTGGCCGAGTTGGCGTAGGAGGTGATGCCGCCGAGCACCCACGCCGAGGAGCCGGGGCGCTCGATCAGCCGGGCCACCAGCAGCCCGCCCGTGCACGACTCCGCGGTGGCGATGGTCAGCCCCTGGTCCTCCAGCGCGCCGGCCACGAGGTCGTCGAGCGTGGGTCCGGTGGAGAACAGCGTGGCGGCGAACTCCTCGGCGAGGACGGCGGCCAGCCGGTCGTACGCGGGCTGCGCGTCCGGCGCGAAGCGGGTGACGATCTCCAGCTCGCCCTCGCGCAGGCAGGTGGTGACCTCCAGGCCGTCGAGCCCGTCCTCGTGCGCGCGCAGGGTGGCCGCCAGCTGGGCCTCCAGCGTGCCCCAGAGCCGGATCGTCTCCTGGCGCAGCTCGGTGGCCCCGGCCAGGACCTCCCGCACCGCCTCGGCGGCCAGCGCGGCCGGCCACATGCCCTGCAGCTCCGACGGCGGCCCGGGCAGCACGACGACCACCGGTCCGCCGCGCCCCTCGGCCGGCGGGACGACGAGTCCCGGCGCGGTCCCCACCGGCTCCAGCACCGTGGCGCCGGCGGGCACCATCGCCTGCTTGCGGACGCCGGCCGCGGTGGCCTCCGGGTCGGCCCGCCAGCCCCGGCGCGACATCAGCCGTTCGACGACGGCGGCGACCCGCTGCTCGAGCTCGGGGTCGACGTCGAGCGGACGGCCCTGCACCTCGCCCACCACCGCGGCGGTGAGGTCGTCGGCGGTGGGGCCCAACCCACCGGAGGTGATCACGAGCTCCACCCCGCTGCCGGCGAGGTACCCCAGCGCGCCCCGCACGTCCTCGGGCCGGTCACCGACCACCAGGACGGTGCCGACGTCGACGCCGGCCCGCCGCAGCTCCTCGGCCAGCCAGGGGCCGTTGCGGTCGGCGACCCGGCCGGTCAGGACCTCGGTGCCGGTGACGACGATGCCCGCGCGCGTGCCCACCCGGTCGACCCTAGAAGGACCCCCCTGCCCCCCGCCCCTCGCAGGCTCGCCGCGGGACCCTGCAGGGGGCCGGGACGAGGTCACGGACCCGGGGCAGGCCGGGCGGACCCGCCGCGGACCTCCACGGTCCGGACCGGGAGCCCGGTTAGCGTGCAGGGCTGGACCGGCTCCCCGAGGGCCCCACCCCCCGTCCGACCCGGAGGAACGACCCGTGACCGCCTCACCCCCGCCGGCCGGCCCGCGCACCCAGGAGATCCCCCTCGTCCCCACCGGGGCGACGGCGGCCGGTGCGGCCGAGCACGCCGCTCCCCTGCCCGGCCCGCCGTCGACGCCGCCACCGGCCTCCGGCACCGCCACCACCGCCGTCCAGCCGCGCGTCGAGGACCCGGCGACCGTGCTGGCGGCCGCCCCGCAGCCGACCGGCCCGCTGGACTCCTGGTTCGGGACACCTCCCGCACCGCCTGCCGGGCCGCACTCGGGGCCGTCCGCCGTCCCCCACCCCGTGCCGCAGGCCGACGGCGTCCCGCACCCGGACGCCGCACCGCACGCCGGGCCCCGGCCCGACGGCGCCACGGAGCCCGCGCCTCGGAGCCCCCGGGACCGGGCGCTGCCGGTGGGCGCCGGCCTGGTGGCGCTGAGCCTCGTGCTCCTCGAGCTCGGCCTGGCCCTGGGCTTCGGCGGCGACCCGCTGTGGTCCGGTGTGCCGCTGTGGTCGGCGTTCGCCACGCTCGCCGTCCTCGTCGGGGCCCTGCCCCTCGTGCCGCGTCTCCGCGTGCCGGGCGGAGCGGCCGGGGCCGAGCGGATCGCGCTGGGCGGCCTGGCCGGGCTGGCGGTGTTCTGGGTGCTCGTCGTGCTGCCCCGGGCCGACACCGACCGCGGCTTCCTGCTCACCGCCGCCGTGGCGGCGCTGGGCGTCGCGCTCTGGTTGGCGCCGGGCCGCCGGCGCTGACCGACGCCGGGGCCTCGGACCAGCCGCCCGGCGGCCCGACGGCGACCGGACGCGCGGCAACGAGACGGACGGTGCGGGACGGACGGCCGGCACGACGGCGGTCAGCCGTTGCGTCCCCGGCCGTTCCCGTTGCCGTTCCCCCCGGCGTTGCCGTTCCCGTTGCCGTTCCCGTTGCCGTCCCAGGTGGTCTCGGGCCCGGGCACCTGCGGTACCGGCGGGACCGGCGCCTCGGAGGTCGGCGGCGCGGTGCTCGACACCGGCGGGACCCCGGCCGAGGGCGCCGACGACGGCGGTGTCGCCGGCGCGACGGCGACGGTCAGGGTGACCACCTCGCCCGCGTCCAGCTGCCCGGTCGGACCGACCGCGGTCACCAGGCCGGCGGCGACGTCGGCCGTCTCCTGCGTCGTCCGGGTCACCCGCAACCCGGCCTGGACCAGCTGCTCCTCGACCTCGTGGGCGGGCCGGCCCACCAGGTCGTTCCAGCGCACGTCGGCGGCCGAGGTCTCGGCGACGGAGGCCGGCGGGTCCGCCACGCCGGTGTCGGCGAACTGGAGGACGCCCACGCCGATCGCGGCTCCGGCGGCCAGCGTCGCGATCCCGGCGAGGACCCGGCCG
>NZ_JBFNXQ010000144.1:0-10235 GCF_041018925.1 Geodermatophilus maliterrae | reverse complement strand
GGGGGGGGCCCGGGGGGGGGGGGGGGGGGGGCGGGGCGGGCGGGGGGCCGGCCCCCCCCACGTCCCGCGGTCACTCCGCGCCGAAGGCGGTCACTCCGCGCCGAAGGCGGTCACTCCGCGCCGAGGGCGTCGGCCATGCGGTGGTGGACCGTGGCCTCCGCCGCCCGGCTCTGCCGCTCCAGCGTGCGGGCCAGCGCGCGGCGCGCCCACCCGTTGGCCGGGGCCAGCTCGACCAGCCGGAGCAGGGCCTCCTCGGCCCGGCGCAGCTGGGCCGACCCGTAGTAGCTGCGGGCCAGCAGCTCCAGCGCCGCCTCGTTGACGGGCTCGGCCTCGACCAGCGGCTCCAGCAGGCGCGCGGCCTCGGCGGGCTGCCCCATCGAGAAGAACAGGTCGGCGCGCAGGTACTCCGAGTGCAGGTCGGTCTCGAACGGCTGGGTCATGCCCGCTCAACGGCGCCGCCCGTGACCGTCTTCCCGAGATCACGACACGCCCGGCCGCATGTGGCACGAGGAAGTCCGCAACCAGGTGCATCCAGACGCCATCAGATTGGGAACAACCGGTACCAGCAGCACCGAGCCCCCGAGGGAGCACCGCCATGGCCCTGTCCCTGCACCGCCGCCGGACGGCGGACCGCGCACCGGCGACCGCCCCGTCCGCGAGCACGACGCCTGCCCCGCAGACCCCCGCCCCCCCGACTCCGGCCCCCCAGATCCCGACCCCGCGGACGCCCGGGTCCGGTGGCCGGGTGTTCGCCGTCCAGCGCATCGGCGCCTTCGTCGTCGCCGGCGTCATCGCCGTCTTCGGCGTCCTCGGCCTGCTCAACGGCCTGGACTTCTTCTCCACGGACGGGGAGCGCGTCCTCGGGCTGTCGTCCAACGGCCTGCTGTCGACGATCTCCCTGGTCACCGCCGCCGTCCTGGTGGCCGCCGCGCTGCGCGGGCCGCGGATCGCCTCGACGGTCATGATCGTCATCGGCGTGCTGTTCCTGGTCTCGGCGCTGGCCAACCTGGCGGTGCTCAACACCGACTTCAACTTCCTGGCCTTCGGCCTGAGCAACGTCGCCTTCTCCGTCGTCGCCGGGCTGGTCCTGCTGATGCTCGGCGCCTACGGACGGGTCAGCGGCAACCTGCCCGCCGACAGCCCGTACGCGCGGGAGACCGGCGACGACGCGCCGCTCCTGGCGGCCGACGAGTTCCCGTCGACGCCGGCCGAGTTCGCCGTCGAGCGGGAGATGCGGGACGCCGAGGTCGCCGTCGTGCAGCACATCGCGTCGTTCGACCAGCGCCGCCGGGTGGCCGCGATGGCCCAGGTGACCAGCCGCAAGGAGCGCCGCGAGGTGTGGACGTCGTTCGACCGGGCCCGCCGGGACGCCTGACGCGGGGAGGGGCGGGACGATCGCCGCGTGACGGTCGCCCCGCTGCTCCGCCTGTCGGCCTGGCCGACGCCGCTCGACCCGGCGCCACGGCTGGCCAGCGCCCTCGGTCTGCACCCCGGCGACCTGTGGGTGAAGCGGGACGACCTGACCGACCTGGGCGGCGGCAACAAGGTGCGCAAGCTCGAGCACCTGGTCGCCGAGGCGGTCGCCGGTGGAGCCACCGTGCTGGTCACCAGCGGCGGCGCACAGAGCAACCACGCCCGGATGACCGCCGCCGCGGCCGCCCGGCTGGGACTGGGCGCCGTCCTGGTCCTGGCCGGCACGCCGTCTGCGGAGCGCCCGGGCAACCTCGCGCTCGATGGTCTGCTCGGCGCGCGGGTCGTGGCCGTCGGTGACGTCGACGGCGCGGCACTGGAGCGCCGGGTCGAGGAGGTCGCAGGGCGGCTGCGGGACGACGGCGAGGTCCCGGCCGTGCTGCCGCTGGGCGGGTCGTCGCCGACCGGTGCCCGCGGCTACCTGACCTGCGCCGCCGAGCTGCGCGCGCAGGCACCGGACGCCGCGCACGTGGTGGTGGCCGTGGGGTCGGGGGGCACGATGGCCGGCCTGGTGGCCGGACTCGGGGGTGACCGCGTGCTGGGCGTCGACACCGGCGCGGTGCCCGACCCGGCCGAGCGGGTGGCCGGACTGGTGGCCGCCCTCGGCGTCTCGGGTGCGCCGGTCCGCCTCCGCCACGACCAGGTCGGCACCGGGTACGGGGTGCTGACCGCGGCGGCCGCGGCGGCGATGCGGACGGCTGCGCGCACCGAGGGCCTGCTGCTCGACCCGGTCTACACGGCCAAGGCGCTGGCCGGGCTGGCCGCGGCGGTGACCGACGGCTCGATCCGGCCCGGGGAGCGCACCGTCTTCGTGCACACCGGCGGCCTGCCGGGGCTGTTCGGGCACTCCGTCGCGGCCGCACTGGCGGCCAGGGTGCTGGCCGACCCGACGTAGCCTCACGGACGCCATGACCTCCCCCGCCGTGTCCTCCCCCGCCGTCCCCCGCGTCCGGGTCGACGCCTGCCCCGGCGCGCTGCAGACGCACACCGCGGCCGACGGCGAACTGGCCCGGGTGCGGGTGCCGGGCGGGCTGCTCACCTCCGGTCAGCTGCGCGTGCTGGCCGCCGCCGCCCGCGACCTGGGCGACGGCGCGCTCGAGCTCACCAGCCGGGGCAACCTCCAGCTGCGCGGGCTCGCGCCGGAGGCGGCGCCCGAGCTGGGCCGCCGGCTGGCCGCGGCCGGGCTGCTCCCGAGCGAGAGCCACGAGCGGGTGCGCAACGTGCTGGCCAGCGCGCTGACCGGCCGGGCCGGCGGGCACCTCGACGTCCGGCCGTGGGTGACCGCGTTCGACGCCGGCCTGTGCGCCGACCCGGCACTCGCCGGACTGCCCGGCCGCTTCCTCGCCACGCTCGACGACGGCCGGGGCGACGTCACCGGCCTCGGTGGCGACGTCGGCCTGTTCGCCCTCGGCCCCGACGCCGTGGCCCTGACCCTGGCCGGCGTGGACAGCGGGGTGCGCGCCGCGCCCTCCGACGCCGTCGGCCTCGCGCTGGCGGCCACCCTCGCCTTCCTCGCCGAGCGGACCGCGCAGGGCGGCACCGCCTGGCGGCTGGCCGAGCTGACCGACGGGCCCGCACGGGTGGCGGCCCGCGTGCCCGGCCCCCGCGCGACGCCCGTCCCGCTCCCCCCGACCCCCGTGACCGGTCCCGTCGGCGCCGACGTGCAGGCGGACGGGCGGACGGCGCTGGTCGGCGTCGTCCCGCTGGGCCGGCTCGGCGCCGCCCAGGCCGACCTCCTGGCCGGCCTCGCCGACGAGGTCCAGCTGACCCCGTGGCGCAGCGTCGTCGTGCCCGACCTCGACGAGCACCGCGTGGACGACGCGGCCGTCGACCTGCACCGGACCGGCGTGGTCTTCGACGCGGACAGCCCCTGGCTGCGGGTGACCGCGTGCGCCGGCCGGCCCGGGTGCGCGAAGTCGCTGGCCGACGTCCGGGCCGACGCGGCCGCGGCGGCCGCCACGGGCACGCTGCCGGCCGACGGCACCCGCCAGCACTGGGCCGGCTGCGAGCGCCGCTGCGGCCGCCCGCGCGGGGACGTCGTCGACGTCGTCGCCTCCCCTGCGGGCTACCGCGTCAGCTGACCCCGGAGGGGTGCCTTCAGCGCTATAAAGGCACCCCGGAGGGCGTCAGTCGCGCTCGGGTTCGGGGAACCGGCCGCCGGCGGGGATCTCGGTGCCCTCGGCGAGCTGCGCCCGGCGGCCGACCAGCGCGATGTCGCCGTCGCCGCCGACCGAGCAGCCACGGCCCACGTCGACGCCGTCGTCGACCACCGCGCGGGTCACCGTCGCGCCCGACCGGACGCGCACACCGGGCAGCAGCACCGAGTCGAGGACGGTCGCGCCGACCTCCACCACCACGCCGGGTGACAGCACCGAGCCGCGGACGTTGCCGGAGATGCGGGTGCCGCCGGAGAGCAGGCTGTTCTCGATCTGGCCGTCGTCGAGCACCCGCGCCGCGCTGTGCCGGCCGCCGCGGGTGTGCACCGGCCACGCGGGCTCGTCGAGGTCGATCGGCGGCTCGGCGGAGAGGAAGTCGCGGTGCGCCTCCCAGTACGACGGCACCGTGCCCACGTCGCGCCAGTAGCCCTTCAGCGGGTAAGCCCGCGCCAGGCCGTCGCGGGTCTGCGCCGGCAGCAGGTGGGTGCCGAGGTCCTCCAGGTCGTCCTCGCCCACCTCCGACTGCAGCTGCTCGAGCCGGTCCAGCGTCGGGCCGGGGCTGAAGACGAACACCTCGTTGGTGGCGGTCGTCGTCGCCGGCTCGTCGGGCTTGTAGGCGTAGCCGGTCACCCGGTCGCCGTCGACCTCGACGATCCCGTAGCGCGAGGCGTCGTCGGCGGCCACCTCCGTGGTCACCATGGTCACCTCCGCGCCCGACTCCAGGTGCGCCTCGGCGACCTCCCGGTAGTCCAGCTTGTAGACGGCGTCGGAGCTGACGACGACGAGCGCGTCGGCCCCGTACTGACGGATCAGGTCGGCCTGCCGCCACAGCGAGTTGGCGGTGCCGGTGTTCCACCCGCCGCGCTCGGTGCCCTGGAACGGCGGCAGCGTCATCAGCCCGCCGGTGGTGCGGTCGAGGTCCCACGGCCGCCCGTTGGCCAGGTGGTCGGCCAGGGAGGTCGGGTGCTGCTGGATCGACACCCACACGTCGGCGATCTCCGAGTGCTCGCAGTTGCTCAACGGGAAGTCGACGAGCCGGTAGACACCGGCGAACGGGACGGCGGGCTTGGCGCGCTGCTCGGTGAGCAGCTCGAGCCGCCCACCGGCGCCACCGGCCAGCACGAGGACGAGTACGCGGGGAAGGGCCATGCCCCCGGCTACCCGCCTGCCCGTCCGGCTACCCGGCCAGGAACGGGACGTAGCCTCGCTGCCGATGCCCGGGTACCAGTACGAGAGGGACGGCGCCGAGATCTACCGGCAGTCGTTCGCCACGATCCGCGCCGAGGCGGATCTCACCGGCCTGCCCGACGACGTCGCCCGGGTGGTCGTCCGCATGATCCACGCCTGCGGCCAGGTGGACCTGGTCGACGACGTCGCGTACAGCCCCGACGCCGTCCGCCGTGCCCGCGAGGCCCTCGACGCCGGCGCCCCCGTGCTGTGCGACGCCCAGATGGTCGCCTCGGGCGTCACGCGCCGCCGGCTGCCGAAGGACAACGACGTCGTCTGCACGCTGAACGACCCGCGGGTCCCGGCGCTGGCCGCCGACCTCGCCACCACCCGCACCGCCGCGGCCCTGGAGCTGTGGCGCGACCGCCTCGACGGCGCCGTCGTCGCCATCGGCAACGCCCCCACCGCGCTGTTCCACCTGCTGGAGATGGTGGCCGCGGGGGCGCCGCGCCCGGCCGCCGTCCTCGGCATCCCGGTCGGCTTCATCGGCGCCGCCGAGTCCAAGGAGGCCCTGGCCGCCTCCGACCTCGACTTCCTGGTCGTCCGCGGCCGCCGCGGCGGCAGCGCCATCACCGCCGGCGCGGTCAACGCGATCGCGAGCGACGTCGAGTGAGCACCGGACACCTCTACGGCGTCGGGCTCGGTCCCGGCGACCCGGAGCTGGTCACCGTCAAGGCCGCCCGGCTCATCGGCGCCGCCGACGTCGTCGCCTTCCACGCCGCCCGCCACGGCCGCTCGGTCGCCCGCGCGCTGGCCGAGCCGTACCTGCGCGCGGGCCAGGTCGAGGAGCTCCTGGTCTACCCGGTCACCACCGAGACCACCGACCACCCCGGCGGCTACCAGGGCGCTATCGACGAGTTCTACGAGGCCGCCGCCGCGCGGCTGGCCGCCCACCTCGACGCCGGCCGCGACGTCGTCGTCCTGGCCGAGGGGGACCCGTTCTTCTACGGGTCCTACATGCACATGCACAAGCGGCTCGCGCACCGCTACCCCACCGAGGTCGTGCCCGGCGTGACCAGCGTCAGCGGGGCCGCGGCGGTGGTGGGGCGGCCGCTGGTCGAGCGCGACGAGGTGCTCACCGTGCTGCCCGGCACGCTGCCGGCCGACGAGCTCGCCGAGTGGCTGGCCACCACGGACTCCGCCGCGGTCGTGAAGCTCGGTCGGACCTTCCCGCAGGTGCGCGAGGCGTTCGAGGCGGCCGGCGTGGTCGACCGCGCGCTCTACGTCGAGCGGGCCACCACCGACCGGCAGCGCACGCTGCCCCTGGCCGACGTCGACCCGGAGACGGTCCCCTACTTCTCCCTCGCGCTCCTGCCCAGCCCGCTCACCGGGCCCGGGCAGCCCGACGAGGCGGCCCCGGCCGCGGCCGGCGGGTGCGCGCCCGGCGAGGTCGTCGTCGTCGGCCTGGGCCCCGGCTCCCGGGGGTGGACGACGCCCGAGGCCGCCGACGCCGTCGCCTGCGCCGACGACCTGGTCGGCTACGGCCCCTACCTCGACCGGGTGCCGGCCAACCCGCGGCAGACCCGCCACCCCAGCGACAACCGGGTGGAGGCCGAGCGGGCCGCGCACGCCCTCGAGCTGGCCCGGTCCGGACGGCGGGTCGCCGTGGTCTCCAGCGGCGACCCCGGGGTGTTCGCGATGGCCGCCGCGGTGCTGGAGGTGGCGGCCCGGCCCGAGCACGCCGGCGTCCCCGTCCGGGTGCTGCCCGGGCTCACGGCGGCGCAGGCCGTCGCCTCCCGGGTCGGCGCGCCGCTGGGTCACGACTTCGCCGTCCTGAGCCTCTCCGACGTGCTCAAGCCGCTCGGCGTCGTCCTCGACCGGCTGCGGCACGCCGCCGCGGCCGACCTGGTCATCGCCCTCTACAACCCGCGGTCCAAGGCCCGTCCGCACCAGCTGGGCGAGGCGCTGACCGCGCTGCTCGAGGTCCGCAAGCCGGACACGGTCGTCGTCGTCGGCCGCGACGTCGGGGGGCCGCAGGAGCGGGTCACGGTGACGACGCTCGGCGAGCTGGACCCGGAGACGGTGGACATGCGCTGCCTGGTGCTCGTCGGCTCGTCGCAGACGCGGGTGACACCGTCCGGGCAGGTGTACACGCCACGCCGCTATCCGGCATGACACACCGTTGCCGGGAACAACCAGCTCCTGGGCCGGCTTGTCCTGACCCGTGCCGACCACCCGACTCCCGCGGCCGGCGGCGTTCTGGACCGTCGCGGTGCTGCTCGTGCTGGTGCTGGCCGCCTCCGGCGTCCCGTCGCCGCTCTACCGCGTCTACCAGGAGCAGTTCGGCTTCGGTCCGGGCGTCCTGACGCTGGTCTTCGGCATCTACGCCTTCGCCCTGCTCGCGGCGCTCCTGGTGGTGGGCGGCCTGTCCGACCACGTCGGCCGGCGGCCGGTGCTGGCCGGCGGGCTGCTGCTGCAGGCGGTCGCCATGGTGGTCTTCCTCGCCGCCGACGGCGTGGGCTGGCTGCTGGCCGCCCGCGTGCTGCAGGGCCTGTCCACCGGCGCGCTCACCGGGACGCTCGGCGCGGCGCTGCTGGACCTGCAGCGCGGCGAGCGGCCGCTCGGCCCGCTGGTCAACAGCGTCTCCCCGGGCCTGGGCCTCTCCCTCGGCGCGGTCGGCGCGGGACTGGCCATCGAGGGCATCGCCGAGCCGACGCCGTGGGTGTTCGGCGTGCTCACCGTGGTCTTCGTGCTCGGCGCCGCCACCGCGTTCGTGCTGCCGGAGTCCTCGCCGCGGCTGCCCGGCGCGCTGGCCTCGCTGCGCCCGCAGGTCGAGGTGCCCCGGCCGCAGCGGCGGGCGTTCCTCGTCGCGGTCCCCTGCCTGGTGGCGCTGTGGGCGATGGGCGGGCTGGTGCTCTCGCTCGGCCCGTCGCTGACCGCCGGCGTCTTCGGCATCACCGACCACCTGGTCGGCAGCCTGCTCATCCTCTGCATGCAGGGCGCCGGGGCCGTCGGCGGCCTGCTGGCCCGCGACCTGGCGCCGCGCCGCGCCATGGCCGGTGGCTGCGTGGTCTTCGCCGTCGCGATCGGGGCGCTGCTGGTCTCGCTCGTCACCGGCACGGCCTGGCTGTTCTTCGTCTCCGCCGGGATCTCCGGCCTCGGGTTCGGCGCCGCCTTCCTCGGCGCGGTCGCCACCGTCACCGCCGGCGTCGCGCCCGGCCGCCGCGCGGGGCTGCTGTCGAGCCTCTTCGTCGTCGGCTACCTCGGCTTCAGCATCCCGGCCATCGCGGCCGGCGTCGCCTCGGGCAGCGTGGGGCTCGAGCTGGTCGCCGAGGTCTACGGCGCCGTCGTCATCGTGCTGGCCGTCGGCGCCGCGGTCGGGTTGCGGCTCTCCGGCCGCCGCACCCCTGCGCCCGCGCCCGCTGCGGAGCCGGCGGAGTCGCTGGCGGCCTGAGCGCGGTCCGTCGCCCCGGACGAAGTGACGTGCCGCGCTGGTCATCTGCTCCCGGGTTGCGTGGCCCAGGTCCTGTGCCGAGACCTGACTCCGTAGCCCGCTGACCTGCGGAAACTGTCGTACCCCGGCCGTACGTTGGCGTCGTGCAGGAGATCGAGGAGGACCAGCCGCCGTTTGCGGGCGGTCTGCTCGACCTGCTCCTCGCCCAGCCGGCGGAGCTGCCGCGCCTGCCGGTTGGGCTGCTGTCCCGAGAGCAGAAGGCCGCCGAGCTGCAGCGGGTCGCCGCGCTCAAGGCGATGACCGCCGCCTACGAGGCCGAGCTGGTCCTCGGGCTGGCCGATGACACCCCGGACGACCTCGACCCGGCGCCGGGTACGCCCGGTGCGCGGCGGGGATCGTGGGCGCCGGATCCCGAACTGCCCGGGGTCAGTGAGTTCTTCACCGCCGAGCTGGCGGTGGTGCTCAACTGCGGCCGTCGGTCGGCGTCGCTGCTAGCCCAGCGGGCGTGGACCTACCGAGAGTCGCTGCCCGGGACCTGGGCGGCGCTGGCCGCCGGCGCGCTGGACGAGGCGCGGGCGAAGGTGCTCGTCGACGTGCTCGAGTACACCGACCCGGCCGTCGCCCGCACCGTGGAGGCCCAGCTACTCGCCGAGGCCGCCGCGCTCACCACGCACACGCTCAGGAAGCGTGCCGTCGCCGCGCTCCTGGCGGTCGATGCCGACGCGGCCGACGCCCGGCGCAGGGAGGCCGAGCGGCGGGCCGACGTGCGGGTCTACCCCTCCCCCCGTGAGGGCATGAGCACCTTGGCCACCGACCTGCCCGCCCCGGTCGCGGCCGCGTGCTTCGACCTGGTCGACCGGCTGGCGGTCGTGCTGAAGACCGACGGTGACGAGCGGCCCATCGGACAGATCCGCGCCGCGGTGCTCGCCGACCTGATCCAACGCCCCTGGGACGACGGCCGCCCGCCGGTGACCGCGCACCTGCAGCTGATCGCCACCCTCGGCGCCCTGGTCGGGCGCAGCGGCGAGGCGGCCGAGGTGAACGGCCTGCCGATCACCATCGGCCAGCTGCGCGACCTGCTGCGCGAGCTCGACGCCCTGGGCCTGCGCACCCCCGCCGGCGGATCGGTCACGCTCGCGCTGACCGATGACGACGGCGCCCTGCGAGCGACCTCCACGCTGGAGCAGCTGCGCCGGATCGCCCGCCACGGCTGTCCTGACCACCACGACACCGACTGCGGCTGCGCGGCGCTCGACCGCCCGGAGGAGACCGACTCCTACGAACCCTCCGCCGCGCAGCAGACCTTCGTGCACACCCGCGACCGCACCTGCCGCTTCCCCACCTGCGGCCAGCGCGTGGGGTGGGCCGACGCCGACCACGTCCTCCCGCACGCCCGCGGCGGGGCCACCGACTGCGCCGACCTGTGCTGCCTGTGCCGCTCCCACCACCGGCTCAAGACCTTCGCCCCCGGCTGGCGGTTCGCCATGACCGTCGACGGCGTGCTGCACGTGACCACACCCTCCGGGATCACCCGCACCACCCGACCACCCGGCATGCGGCCACCACCGGCAGCACCCGACCCGCCGGATCCACCGACCGCGTCCGCGGGACCGCCACCGACGGCACCGCCGGACGACG
The DNA here is from genome assembly GCF_041018925.1 of Geodermatophilus maliterrae. Lineage (NCBI taxonomy): Bacteria > Bacillati > Actinomycetota > Actinomycetes > Geodermatophilales > Geodermatophilaceae > Geodermatophilus > Geodermatophilus maliterrae. The sequence continues at coordinate 350 of NZ_JBFNXQ010000144.1, read as the reverse complement.
AGGCACCGCCCTTCTGACGACGGATCCCGTCGAGCACACGGGACGAGCAGCGGCGATCGCTCCGTCGTCGACCGTGCGGGCCCGTCGCCGGCCGCCCCGGCCGCACCCCTCGGGACCCGCTCGCCGCCTGAGCCGGGACCGCGCGGGTGACAGGAGCCCCTGGACGGCGGACCGGTCGTCGTGGTCACCGGCGGCTCGACTGGGTCGCCGGGCTGACCGAGGCCCTGCGGCACGAGCTCACCGTCCGCTCGGAGGTCGCCGTCTGCGCCGTCCACCCGCCGTTCGTCGACACCCCCACCGCACGCGCCTCGGGCAACCGCACCGGCCGGACGCTGCGGCCGACGGCGCGC
>NZ_JBFNXQ010000143.1:0-10387 GCF_041018925.1 Geodermatophilus maliterrae | reverse complement strand
CCACCGCCAGGGAGCCCCCGACCACGGTGGCCAGGACCGGCAGCGACGGGCCCTCCGAGGCCGCCGTGCCGCCGGCACCGGCCTCCACCCCACCGGCCGGGACGACGCCCGGGCCGGCGGCGTCCAGCGCCGTCTGCACGCCCAGCCCGCCGCCGGGGGTGTCGAGCACCAGGACGCTGTACACCGAGCCCGCGGCCACCTGCACCGGCAGCTCGGTCGGCTGCCCGCCCTCGGGGGTCACCGTGATGCTCGTGGCGCCGGCCGGGACGTCGACGTAGCCGGTGGCGTCGGCGAAGGCCAGGTCGGTCGCCACGGCCGGGCCACCGGGGACGGCGACGTCGAGGGTGTCGGCCGCGGCGGCCGCGGCGATGACGCGCAGCCGCGAGCTGCCGGCCGGGGGAGGCGTCAGGTCGTCCTGCAGGACCTCCAGCCCGAGGTCGGCGAACGGGCCGACACCGGCCACCGTCCGCGCGCTGTCGGCGCCGATCTGCACGGTCGTCGACAGCACCGGCGGGCTGGCCGCGTCGGCACCGGCCGCGCGCATGCTGATCGCGTAGGTGCCGGGCGGGACGTCCTGGTACTCCGAGACCGTGCCGTAGCCGACGCCCGGGAAGACCTGCCCCGCGGCGGGGTCGGCGACCGAGTCGACGTAGACGTCGACGGCAGGGGTGTCGGGGGACAGGTGGGCCAGCCGCAGCAGCCCGCCCTCGGCCGCGGTCGCCGCCGACAACGGCAGCCCCGCGACGGCCGCCGCCAGCGCCGTCACCACCAGGGCCCGGCTCGTCCTCGTCACGCGTGCCTCCGTGCTCAGAGCCCCGCGGTCATACCGCAGAGTGGTGTGGGGATGACACAGGGTCTACCTCGTTCCCAGCCGGGCCGCACCTCGGGGCACCTCGGCAGACTGCACGGGGTCGTCACCGGGTCGCGGCGGTCACCACGGCGTCGGGGTCGGAGACGTAGCGGAAGGCGACCAGCACGCCGTCGTCGGTGACCTGCACCTCGTCGGACGCGAACGGTGGCAGCTGGGCCTCGAGCCAGGCCACGAGACGGTCGGTGGCCGCCGGGTCCCCGGGCACGGGTGCGCCGCCGAGGGCCGACAGGACGGCCCGTCGCGCCGGCGCGGCCGAGCCCTCCTCACCCGGGAGCACCGGCAGGGATGCGATGCCGACGCCGTCGCGGGCGGCCAGGCCGGCGAGCAGGCTGAGCAGTCGCTGGTCCACGGCGGCCCGGGACAGGGTGTCCGCGGTCGCACCGGTGGCACCGGTGGCCGGGTTGGCCAGGAGGGCCTCGGCCAGCGCGCGGCGCCGGTCGAGCTCCTCGGCGGTGGGCTCACCCGGGGCGGGGTCCACCACCAGCAGCTCGCTGCCGTCCCCGGGACGGTCGAAGCGGGCCAGCACGCGCGACCCGGGCGGCGCCGGGCCGACGACGGCGAGCAGGCTCCCGCCCGGCACGCCGTCCTCCGCGGGGCGCACGCGGTCGGCCGGCACGCCCTGCTCGGCCAGCTCGGCGCGGACGGCGGCGGAGGCGGCCAGATCGGTGCCCTCGGACAGCGCCCCCGGCAGCCAGCCGGCCACCGTGGCGCCGGCCGGGGTGGCCGGCGACGCCGGCGCGTCCGTCCCGGGCGGCCCCCCTGCCGCCGTCACCCCTGCCGACGGCGCTGCCGTGGCCCGGCCGCCGCCCGCGGGGTGAGCGCCGCGGCCGCCGTCGTCGAGGGCCACGAGCAGGGCGGCGCCACCGACGAGGACGACGAGCGTGAGCACGGCGCCGCACACGAGCGGGACGAGCAGTCCCGGGAGGCGGGCCCGGTGTCGCGCCCGGTGCCGGTGCGGCAGGGGAGGGGCGGGCTCGTCGTCGGGAGCGTCCGACGGACCGGCGGTCACCGCTCGGTCGGCGTCAGGCACGCACACTGCCTACCGCGTTCCGGTCCGCGGCGCGCGTGGAGTGGAACCAGGGTGACGGGTGTGCCGTCAGCGGCGTCCGGGCACGGCCGGCTGGCCGCCGGTGTCCGGGGACGACTCGGCGCCGACGGCCGGCTGCACCGCCGTCTGCGGCCCCTCCGGCTCCGTGGCCGACGACGTCTGCTCGCCCGGGACGGTCCGCGTGGAGCCGGTGGGGGGACCGCTCGCGTGCCGGCCGCCCGTGCCGCCCTGGTCCGGAGCGGAGACGGGCCGGATCACCTGGGTCTGCGCGGCCGGGAGGCCACCGCCGTCCTGCTGTACCGCCGGCTGGGTGGGGGGAGCCGACACCCGGGTGGGCTGGCGCGCGGCGTCGGCCTCACCGGCGCCCCGGGCCGGGGACTCGGGCTGGCGGGCGTGCGGCGTGGGCCGCGGGGGGACCGGCTGGGGTGCCGTCTGCGGGCGGACGGCCGGCTGCACCGCCGTCTGCGGCCCGACGGCCGGCTGGACCGCGGTGCGCGGACCGGCCGCCTGCGGGACCACCGTCTGCGGGCCGTCGGCGCGCTGAGCGGCCGGCTCCTGCGGCACCGGGGCGGGCTGGCCCTGCAGAGGCTGGCCCTGCGGAGCCTGGCCATGGGGAGGCTGGCCATGGGGAGGCTGGCCATGGGGAGGCTGGCCATGGGGAGGCTGGCCATGGGGAGGCTGGCCATGGGGAGGCTGCGGCGCCTGGCCCTGCGGCGCCTGCCCGCCGTGCTGCCCCTGCCCGGGCGTCGGGCGCTGCTGGGACCGGTCGGCGAGGTCGGGCAGCGTGGAGAGCACCCGCCGGGCCTCGGTGAGCCGGCCGGTGAGCTCGTCGCGGATCCGCCGGATGGCGGCGGCGGAGGCCTCGGCCTCGCTGACGACGGCGGCCGCGTGCGCCTCCGCGGCGGCCACCCGGTCCCGGGCCGCCTGGACCGAGGCCCGCTCGCGCTCCTCCTCGGCCCGCGCGGCGTCGGCGCGGCGGGCGCGCTGCGCGATCTCGAAGTCCTCCTCGACCTTGGCGCGGCGGGCCTGCGACTCGGCGTCGAGCCGGGCGACCTTCTCCTGCGCCTTGGTCACCAGCTCGTCGGCGCGGATCTGCGCCTTGCTGGCGATCTGCTCGGCGTTCTGGCGGGCCTCGGCGAGGATGTGCTCGACCTCGGCCCGGCCGGCCGCCTGGCGCTCGAGCATCGCGCGCTCCTCGGCGGCGGTGTGCTCGCGCAGCGCGCGGGCGTCCCGCTCGGCGGCCCCGCGGATGTCGGCGGCCTCCTCCTCGGCCAGCCGCAGCATGTGCGAGATGCGCTCGCTCATGTTCTCGAACGTCGCCGGGCCGGCGTTGGCGGCCTTGCGGCGCAGCTGCTCGATCTCCGCGTGCATCGCCGAGAGCTGACCGGCGAGGTCGGCCGAGCGGCCGGCCGCGGCGTCCCGGTCGGCGAGGGCCACCCGGATGTCGGCCTCGAGGCGCTCGATGGTCTCGGCCACCTGGTGGCGGTCGTAGCCCCGCAGCACGACGTCGAACGAGTGCTGGGCCTCGCGCATCGGCAGCAGGTCGCGGCGGGGGTCGCTCATGGGACCATCCTCGCAGAGTCGGGGGGCGTCGTCAGCGTCCGGACCGGACCTGCCGGTGCCGCATCCTCCCCGGTGCACGCCGGTCCCGGACCCGGGAGCACCGGGTCCGGGACCGGCGGCGGTCAGACGCCGCGGAAGCGGTTGATCGCGGCCAGGTGCTTCTCCCGCTTGGCGGCGTCCTTGACGCCGAGGCCCTCCTCGGGGGCGAGGGTGAGCACGCCGACCTTGCCCTGGTGCAGGTTGCCCTTCACGTCGCACGCGGCCTGGCCGACCTCGGTCATGGGGTAGACCTTCGACAGGGTCGGGTGGACCAGGCCCCTGTCGATGAGCCGGTTGGCCTCCCACGCCTCCTTGTAATTGGCGAAGTGCGACCCGACGATCCGCTTGAGGTTCATCCACAGGTAGCGGTTGTCGTAGGAGTGCAGGTACCCGGTGGTCGAGGCGCAGGTGACGATCACCCCGCCCTTCTTCGCGACGTAGACGCTGGCGCCGAAGGTCTCCCGGCCGGGGTGCTCGAAGACGATGTCGACGTCGTCGCCGCCGGTCAGCTCGCGGATCTTCTTGCCCAGGCGCTGCCACTCCCGGGGGTCCTGGGTGTCCTCGTCCTTCCAGAACCGGTACTGCTCGGTGGAGCGGTCGATGACCAGCTCGGCGCCCATGGAGCGGACGATCGCGGCCTTCTCGGGGCTGGAGACCACGCAGACGGGGATGGCGCCGCCGTTGAGCGCCATCTGGGTGGCGTAGGAGCCCAGGCCGCCGGAGGCGCCCCAGATCAGCACGACGTCGCCCTGCTTCATGTTCGCGCCGTTGTGGCTGACCAGCTGCCGGTAGGCGGTGGAGTTGACCAGCCCGGGCGCGGCCGCCTCCTCCCAGGACAGGTGCGCCGGCTTGGGCATGAGCTGGTTGCTCTTGACCAGCGCCAGCTCCGCGAGGCCGCCGAAGTTGGTCTCGAAGCCCCAGATCCGCTGCTGCGGGTCCATCATCGTGTCGTCGTGGCCGGCCGGGTCCTCCAGCTCCACCGACAGGCAGTGTGCGACGACCTCGTCGCCGGGCTTCCACTTGTTCACCCCCGGGCCCACCCGCAGCACGACGCCGGCCAGGTCCGAGCCCACCACGTGGTAGGGCAGGTCGTGCCGCTTGGTGAGGTCGTTCTGGCGGCCGTAGCGCTCCAGGAAGCCGAAGGTCGACACCGGCTCGAAGATCGACGTCCAGACGGTGTTGTAGTTCACCGAGGAGGCCATCACGGCCACGATCGCCTCACCCGGGCCCAGCTCCGGGGTGGCGACCTCCTCCACGTGCAGTGACTTGCGCGGGTCCTTCTCCCGGGTGGCCAGGCCCTCGAACATGTCCTGCTCGTCCTTGCGGACCAGCACGGCGCGGTAGGACTCCGGCACCGGCAGGCCGGCCATGGCGTCCAGCTCGTCGGCGAGGATGGCGTCCCTGATCTCGTTCACGCGGTCTCCCGGGTCTTCGTCGGCTCGGAGGCGGTGGAGGGGCGGTGCGGTGGCGCGAGATGTTACCGGTGGGTAGGAACCTGCTCGGAGCCCCGTCAGGGGGAGTCAGTGGCCGGAGGTCGCCGGCTGCACCAGTTCCACGAGGACGCCGCCGGCGTCCTTCGGGTGGACGAAGTTGACCCGGCTGTCCGACGTCCCTCGCCTGGGGGTGTCGTAGAGCAGTCGCAGGCCGCGCTCGCGCAGGGTGGCGCTGACCGCCTCGACGTCGTCGACGCGGAAGGCCAGCTGCTGCAGGCCGGGTCCCGAGCGGCCGATGAACTTCGCGATCGTCGAGTCGGGCGTCAGCGGCGCCAGCAGCTGGATGCGGGTGTCGCCGCTGCCGACGGCGAGCATCGCCTCGCGGACGCCCTGCTCCTCGTTGGTCTCCTCGTGCACGGAGCGCACGCCGAAGGTGTCCGCGTAGAAGGCGATCGCCTGGTCGAGGTCGGGGACGGCGATGCCGACGTGGTCGATGGTGGTGAACAGCTCGGCGGGCAGACCCGGGGGGACGTCAGCGGTCATCGGGACATGGTGGCGCAAGACGTCTGAGACGACATCGACGTGTGGCGGGGATCACGCACGGAGGGCCCGTCGCACCGGGGTGCGACGGGCCTCTCTCAGCGCGCGAGGAAGGAGATCAGCGCCCGGTTGAACTCCTCGGGGTGCGAGGCGTTGACGCCGTGCGGGCCGCCCTCGACGACGACCAGCTCGCTGCCGGCGATCGCCTCGTGTGCGCGCTTGCCGCTGACCTCGAAGGGCACGATCGCGTCGCTGTCGCCGTGGATCACCAGGGTCGGCACCGTGACCGCTGCGACGTCGGCACGGAAGTCGGTGCGGCCGAAGGCGGTGATGCAGTCCAGCGTGCCCTTGGGCGAGGCGCCCTCGGCGATCCGCAGCGCGTACTGCCGCTGCTGCTCGCTCACCGCCGCGCCCCTGAGCAGACCGGAGCCGCCGGGGGTGAAGAAGTCCCTGGTGAAGCCGTCGAGGAAGGCCGGCCGGTCGCTGCGGACGCCCTGCTGGAACCCCTCGATCGTGGCGTCGTCGAGGCCGCCGTCGGGGTTGTCGGCGCTCTTGTAGAGGTAGGGCGGGACGGCTGCGGCCAGCACGGCGCGGCTGACCCGGGCGGTGCCGTGGCGGGAGAGGTACCGGACGACCTCGCCACCGCCCATGGAGAAGCCGACGAGGGCGACGTCGGTCAGGTCGAGCGAGGTGAGCAGCGCGTCGAGGTCTGCGGCGAAGGTGTCGTAGTCGTAGCCGCTCCAGGGCTGGGACGAGGCGCCGAAGCCGCGGCGGTCGTAGGTGACGACGCGGTGGCCGGCCTCGACGAGCGGCCCGACCTGGGCCTCCCAGGAGCGGCCGGACAGCGGCCAGCCGTGGATCAGCACGACCGGGCGGCCGGTGCCGTGGTCCTCGAAGTACAGCTCGACGGGCTGGCCGTTCTCGGTGCCGACGGGAAGGCGGGGCATGGTCCCTCCAGGTTCTCGGAGATCTTGGTCCATGACGGCCTACCCGGTCGTGTACCGCCCAACCGCGCGGAGACGTCGACCACCGTCGTCCGCGCGATCTATCCTGTCCTGCAGCCCTACTGCCGCGACCTGCCCTCCCGTGCCGGCGCGGCCCGACCCGCGGTCGCCGGCGGCGGCGACCGGCACTGGAGGCAGCATGTCCCGCTCGGTCATCGTCAGCGGCGCCCGGACCCCCATGGGCCGGCTCCTCGGCTCCCTCAAGGACTTCTCCGCCGCCGACCTCGGCGGCATCGCGATCAAGGCCGCCCTGGAGCGGGCCGGCATCTCCGGCGACCAGGTCGAGTACGTGATCATGGGGCAGGTGCTGCAGGCCGGCGCCGGCCAGAACCCCGCGCGACCCGCGGCCGTGGCCGCCGGCATCCCGATGTCGGTGCCGTCGATGACCGTGAACAAGGTCTGCCTCTCCGGCCTGAGCGCCATCGCGATGGCCGACCAGCTCATCCGCGCCGGTGAGTTCGACGTCGTCGTCGCCGGCGGTCAGGAGTCGATGACGCAGGCGCCGCACCTGCTGCCCAGCTCGCGCACCGGCACCAAGTACGGGGACGCGAAGCTCGTCGACGCCATGGCGCACGACGGGCTGTCGGACACCTTCGACCAGGTCGCCATGGGCGAGCTGACCGAGCGGGCGAACAGCCGGTACGACCTGACCCGCGAGGAGCAGGACGCGTTCGCCGCGGAGAGCCACCAGAAGGCCGCGCGCGCGGGGAAGAACGGCGTCTTCGACGAGGCGATCACCCCGGTGCTCATCCCGCAGCGCAAGGGCGACCCCATCGAGTTCCGCGACGACGAGGGCGTCCGCGCCGACACCACGGTCGAGACCCTGGCCAGGCTCAAGCCGGCCTTCGCGGAGGACGGCACGATCACCGCCGGCACCGCCTCGCAGATCTCCGACGGTGCCTGCGCGGTCGTGGTGATGTCCGCGGAGAAGGCCGCCGAGCTGGGCATCACCCCCATCGCCGAGATCGGCGCCCACGGCGTCGTGGCCGGACCGGACGCCACCCTGCAGAGCCAGCCGTCGCGGGCGGTCCAGCGGGCCTGTGCGCGCGAGGGCATCGACCCGGAGGAGCTCGACCTGGTCGAGTTCAACGAGGCCTTCGCGGCGGTCGCCATCGTCTCCACCCGCGAGCTGGGGATCGACCCGGAGAAGGTCAACCCCAACGGCGGCGCCATCGCCCTCGGCCACCCGATCGGCATGAGCGGCGCCCGGGTCGTGCTGGACGTGGCGCTGGAGCTCCGGCGCCGCGGCGGCGGCGTCGGTGCCGCGGCCCTGTGCGGCGGTGGCGGCCAGGGCGACGCGCTGATCCTGCACGTCCCCGCCCCCGCGTGACCGAGTCCCCTCAGGGGACCGCAGTAGCGACGCCCGGCCCCGCTGCCCCTCGCGGGCGGCGGGGCCGGCGCGCTGTCGACGTCCCCGACCTGGTCGCCCGGGCCCGCGACGGCGAGGCGCGCGCCGTCGCCCGGCTGATCTCGCTCGTCGAGGACGCCAGCCCCGTGCTGCGCGAGGTGGCCGCGGCGCTGGCGCCGCACACCGGCGGCGCGCAGGTGCTCGGGCTCACCGGCTCACCCGGCGTGGGCAAGTCCACGACGACGACGGCGCTGGTGCGGGCGCTGCGGCGGGCCGGCCGGCGGGTGGGGGTGCTCGCCGTCGACCCGTCCTCGCCGTTCTCCGGCGGCGCGCTGCTCGGTGACCGCGTGCGCATGCAGGACCACGCCGGCGACCCCGGCGTCTACATCCGCTCCATGGCCTCCCGCGGCCACCTCGGCGGGCTGGCGTGGGCCACACCGCAGGCGCTGCGGGTGCTCGACGCCGCCGGCTGCGACGTGGTGCTCGTCGAGACCGTGGGCGTCGGGCAGTCGGAGCTGGAGATCGCCTCGCTGGCCGACACCACGCTGGTGCTGGTCGCGCCGGGGATGGGTGACGGCATCCAGGCGGCCAAGGCCGGGATCCTCGAGGTGGCCGACGTCCTCGTCGTCAACAAGGCCGATCGCGACGGGGCCGACCGGACCGTGCGCGACCTGCGCTACGCGCAGTCCCTCGGCGGCCGGCACACCGGGCCCGGGGCGTGGCAGCCGCCGATCTGCCGGACGGTGGCCGCGCGCGAGGAGGGGATCGCCCGCGTGCTCGAGCACGTGCAGGCCCACCGCCGCTGGCTGGCCGACTCGGGGGAGGGCGCCCGGCGTCGCGCGGAGCGGGCCGCGCGGGAGATCGAGGCGATCGCGCTGGCCGGGCTGCGCGCGCGGATCGGCGACGTGCGCGGGTCGGCGGCGCTGGCCGCGCTCGCCGACCAGGTGGTGGCGGGGGAGACCGACCCCTACCGGGCCGCCGACCGGCTCCTCGCGCAGCTCTGACCGTCGCCGGGGAGACTGGCCGGGTGAACGGGAAGCCGGACGCCGTCGTCGTCGGAGCCGGGCCGAACGGCCTGGCCGGAGCGCTCCGGCTGGCCGCCGCCGGCCTGCGGGTGCAGGTGGTCGAGTCGGCCGAGCGACCCGGCGGGGGGATGCGGACCGAGGAGCTGACCCTCCCCGGCTACCGGCACGACACCTGCTCGATCGTGCACCCGATGGCCGCGGCGGCCCCGTTCTTCCGGGAGTTCGACCTGCCCAGCCGGGGCGTGCGGCTGGTGCACCCGGAGGTCGCCTACGCCCACCCGCTCGACGGTGGCCGCGCGGCGGTGTCGCGGTACTCGCTGGAGGAGACCGCCGAGGGCCTCGGTGCCGACGGCGCGGCCTACCGCCGGCTGTTCGGGCCGCTGGTCGAGGACGCGCAGGACGTCATCGACTTCTTCCTCATGAGCCGGCTGCGGCGGCCGCCCACCCGCAGCGTCGGGGCGGTCACGCACTTCGCGCTGAACGCACTGCCGAACGTCCGCTGGCTGGCGCAGCGCTGGTTCGACACCGAGGAGGCGCAGGCGCTCATCGCGGGCGCCGCCGCGCACGGGATGCTCGACCTCGCCCGCCCGCTGACCGCCGGCCTCGGGATGGTGCTCGGCATGCTGGCCCACCACCGCGGGTGGCCGCTGGTCGAGGGCGGGTCGCAGCGGCTGGCCGACGCGATGGTGACCGCGCTCGAGCAACAGGGCGGCGAGGTGGTCACCGGGCACCACGTCACCGACCTGCGCGAGTTCGACGGCGTCCCGGCGGTGCTGCTCGACACGACACCGCGGGGCTTCGTGGCTATGGCCGGCGACCGGGTCCACGAGGGCTACCGGCGCTGGGTGTCGCGGTACCACCACGGGCCCGGCGTCTTCAAGGTCGACTGGGTGCTCACCGAGCCGGTGCCGTGGACCAACCCGGAGGTCCGCAAGGCCGGAACCATCCACGTGGCCGGGACCCTGGCCGAGACCATGGACGGTGAGGCGGCGCCCGCGGCCGGGCGGACCACGGACCGGCCCTACGTGCTCGCCGTCCAGCCGACCGTCGTCGACCCCACCCGGGCCCCCGAGGGCGGGCACGTGTTCTGGGCCTACGTGCACGTGGCGCACGGCTCCACCATGGACATGACCGACGCGATCGAGGCGCAGGTCGAGCGCTTCGCGCCCGGCTTCCGGGACACGATCGTCGCGCGGGCGGTGAAGGACGCGCCGGCGATGGAGGCGTGGAACCCCAACCACGTCGGCGGGGACATCTCCAACGGCGAGGCCTCGCTGCGGCAGATGCTCTTCCGGCCGGTGCCGCGGTGGAACACCTACAAGACGCCGGTCGAGGGCGTGTACCTCGCCTCGGCGGCGACCCCGCCCGGGCCCGCGGTGCACGGCGCCTGCGGGGACAACGCCGCACGGGTCGCGCTGCGCGAGGTGTTCGGCGTCCGCGACGTCCCACCCCTGCGCCCTGCCGTCTGACAGCGGTTTTCAGGCGGCTTGGGGGGTGAAGTAGCCGGCGTGGGCGG
>NZ_JBFNXQ010000142.1:0-10464 GCF_041018925.1 Geodermatophilus maliterrae | reverse complement strand
ACAGTCAGCTTGGAAGGCTTGGTCCTCTGAGTGGTGACTTTCCTGGTCAGGGGCCCGAGGGGCAGCACTCGTGCCTTCCAATGGCCTTAACGGCGGCCTCGCGGCCACCTTCCGTCCTGAGGTGTCCATCGAGGGCTGCCTGACCCGGGTTGCTGGCTGAGCAGATCAGTGCCGTGGATCCGCGGCGCTTGGGGGAGTCGGCCGGGCACCTCAGCTTCGATGGATTGCGCCAGGTTGATGCCGCCCTGCGGCTCGTCCTCGGCCTGTGACGAGCACCCAGCACGTGTCTCGCCGGAGAAGCGTCGCCTAAGCAGAGCTGGCTTTGCCCCCTGGCTCCCTCCCGCCGCATCAGCGACCGCCGAGTCCATGAGGCGTGCCAGGCTCCCTCATGCGGTTGCAGCTGTCCGCGACCGCGCCGCGCGCCACCCTTGCGGCGGTGGATGAGGACTCCGGTAGCGCCGACGACCACGAGGACGCTGAGCATGGCAACGGCGTCGTTCAGGCGCGTCAGAGCAGACGAGGCCAGTGCGCCGGTCGCGACGAGGGACGAGGACCAGAGAAGGGCCGCGGGCGCGGTCCCGCGAAGCATGATGGGCAGCGGCACCCCGGCCTGCGCGGCGATGCGCGGAGCCAGTGTGCGGGCACCGGCGATGAACTGGGCGGCCGCTGCTGCGCGTACCGGTCGATGGCCGACGGCATCGACCCATGGCGCGGACAGTCGGTCGCCGACGGCGCGGATACGGGCCGGGAGGAGTTTGCCGATGATCCCGTCTGTGGAGAGGAGGGCTCCGCCCCCGCCCTGAGTCGCGGTGCGGTGCCCCAGGGCCGCACCGAGCACGGTGGCTCCCGCCGCGGACAGCGCGGCGACTGACGTGGGTACGGCGCCGGCACCGGCCAGCGCGCCCAGTCCCAAGACCAGTGACGACGACGGCAGGAGCACCCCGATCAGCAGGCCCGCCTCTGCCGTCAGCAGGACGACGACCAGCAGCGTCGCCGCAACGGCGGAAGCGTCACCCATCCACGCGCTCACCTGTCATCCGTGGTGCGAGCGCCGCTCATCAAGGGCTCTGTCGCGGTGTAGACGACGGCCGGGGGCAGGTTCGGCCACACCGTCGCGGACACGTCGACACGGCCGAAGAACCGCTGGAGCTCCCGGTGCTGTCGGCGGCCGGGTGGCGTCCAACGGGTCCAGCTGTAGGTGAACTGGGTGTACGCCCCCGACGGGGCGAGGTGGGCAGCGATGTTGGAGATCAGCTCGGTGCCTACCTGGCCGGCGAAGGCCTGCCAGGGGAGGCCGCTGATTACTGGGTCGACCGCGGGCAGACCGCGCTCCGCCAGGGCCCGCGAGAGGCTGGAAGCCGGCCCGCGGAGGAGATCGATCCCGGGAAATCGGCTGGAGCGGTGGTCGGCCATCGCTCCGTTCAGCTCGACGCCGAGAAAGCGCATCTCGGGCACAGCCGCTCGCAGGGCGGCGGTGAAGGACCCAGTGCCCGGTCCCAGCTCCACGACGACCGGCAACTCTGGCGCCTGCGACGAAAGCAGGAGCGGCACGATCATGCGTCTTGCCAACGCCGGGGGACTCGGCACCACGGAAGCCGTGCGCAGAGGGGCGCGGACGAACTCCCGGAGGAAGCCCCCGGCGTCGGAGGACCAGGTCCCTCCGGCTACCGAGGGCAGCCTTGTCGGAGACGACGGTTGACTGCTCACGGGGCCGCTGCCTCGCCTTCGTCGGACGTCAGGCCGTCAGGCCGGGCTCACGGACGTGTCGAGGGCGGGTTCTCTGGGGCCGGCGCCCGCGCCGTCGTCGGGGAACGACACGTCCGTCAGCTGCTCCGACAGCTGCCAGATGCGCTGTGCGTCCTCGACGGTGCGGAGGCGCCGGTACAGCTTCTGCTCGGCCGGCGCCCCGCTCATGTGCCGGAAACGGCGAGGGCCGTAGAAACGGCCACCGGCGGCGTCTGACGACGTCGCGGCGAACAGGGCAGGAAGCGCGGCAGTCTCCGGAGTCCCCACGATGCCCATCGCCGACAGCCGCCGGATCAAGCGGATCTCGCGCCCTTCCGCAGCGCGGCCGATCCCGGGCTGGGCCGCGAGCAGATTCGTCGGGGCCACCCCCGGGTGGGAGATGTTGCTCGTGATCCCCCAGCCGTGGGCCTCGCTCCGCCGGTCGAGCTCGAGGCCGAAGAGGCCGAAAGCGATCTTCGACGAGCTGTAGGCGCGCATCGGGTGGTAGGAACGCTCCCAGTCCAGGTCCTCCCAGTGGACGGCGTTGCTGTTCGCGGCCACGCTTACCTGCGACGTGACGCGCGCTCGGCCGGCGCGCAGCAGCGGCATCAGCTGCGCCACGAGCGCAAAGTGGCCGAGGTGGTTGGTCCCGAGCTGGAGCTCGTGACCGTCGACCGTGGACCGACGCTCCGGCGGCGTCATGACGCCGGCATTGTTGATCAGGATGTCGATCGGTCGGCCCTCGGTGAGCAGGGCGCCGGCGAAGGCGGCGACCGACTCCAGCGATGACAGGTCGAGCGCGTGGAGGGTGATGGTGGCCCGGGGGACTCGCGCCCGGATCTCGGCGGCTGTCGCCTCGCCCTTGCCGCGGTCGCGGACGGGGAGGACCAGGTCGGCCCCGGCCGCGACCAGGCGGCGGGCGAGGACCAGGCCGATGCCGTCGCTGCCTCCGGTGAGCACGGCTCGCTTCCCCGACAGGTCGGGGACGGGAATGTCGATCGTCGTGCGGGCCATGGCTGGGCTCCTGTCCTCGTGGTGCGCTGCTCGCGCCGTGGCACCGACAGTCCCCGGTTCCGACGCCGGGAGGCAGGGCCTGTCGATCCCCCCTTGCGGGCGGCTGAGAGGGGATCGACGGGCCGTGGTTGTGCCGCTGCCGCGCCGGTAGACATGGCCCCGCCGCCCCGACGGGACCGGCGATCAACCACCAGGAGGAGACACGTGGGTATCGATCGAGTCGGCTTGGCGGAGTTCCTCCGGCGCCGCCGGGAGTCGCTGCAGCCCGAGGATGTCGGCCTGCCCCGCCGTCCGCGCCGCCGGGCCGCCGGGCTACAACGCGAGGAGGTCGCCGCCCTCTGCCACATGTCGACCGACTACTACGCGCGGCTCGAGCGCGAGCGCGGCCCGCAGCCGTCGGAGCAGATGATCGCCTCGATCGCTCAGGGGCTGCACCTGTCCTTCGACGAGCGCGACCACCTGTACCGGCTGGCCGGGCGCCAGCCGCCGACGCGCGGGGCGAGCAGCGAGCACGTCAGCCCCGGCCTGCTGCGCATCTTCGACCGCCTCGACGACACCCCCGCCGAGATCGTCACCGAGCTCGGCGAGACCCTGCGCCAGACGCCGCCCGCGGTCGCCCTCGTCGGCGACGCGTCGCGGTTCAGCGGGCCAGCGCGCAGCAGCGGGTACCGCTGGTTCACCGACCCGTCGTCCCGGGAGCTGTACGTGCCGGAGGACCACGCCTTCCTCTCGCGCATGTACGCCGCCGGACTCCGCGGCGTCCTCGCGATCCGAGGGCCCGGCTCGCGGGCCGCGCAGTTGGTCGACCTCCTGCTGGAGCGCAGCGAGGAGTTCCGCACCCTGTGGGAGGCCCACGAGATCGGCATCCACCCCCACGAGGTCAAGCGCTACCAGCACCCCGAGGTTGGCTTGCTTGAGCTGAACTGCCAGCAGCTCGTCGACCCGCACCAGGCCCACCGCCTCATGGTCTACACCGCCGTACCCGGCACCGAGAGCCACGACAAGCTCCAGATGCTCGCGGTGATCGGCGCCCAGTCCCTAACCCGCCCAGGCGCCGGCGGCGCAGATCCGGGAAACCGATGATCACTCGCTTCCTCCACGGCCTGGGCCGGGCGACGGCCGCCCGCCCGTGGCGGACGCTCGCCGCCTGGGTGCTCGTCGCCGTCGTGGCCACCGTGACCGCCGGCGCGAAACCATGATGGCGACGGTCGGAGCGGTGGTGCTGACGCTGGTCACGGCGGCCAGCAGGGTGACCGCGGCGGCGGAGACGCCGAGCCCGAATGACGGGCAGCCGCGAGAAGGACGTCGCGGCACACCATTCCCGGGTGTCCCGCGACATCGATGTGGAGCGGGTGACGGGAATCGAACCCGCACAGTCAGCTTGGAAGGCTTGGTCCTCTGAGCGGTGTCTTTCCTGGTCAGGGGCTCGTCGGGCCGCGTTCGTGCCTTCCGGTTGCCTCAGCATCGTGCTCGCCTTCCCGAGAGAGTGCCCAACAGCTCCTTCTCATGTCTTACATGTGGTGAGACACTTCAGAGGTGGCCGAGACGATCACCTTCCGCCCCGATGAAGACGCCCGGCGGGCGTTGGCCGTGCTGACGCAAGACGGCACCTCCGTCTCCACCGCCGTTCGAGCGGCTTTGATCGAGGCCGCGAGGACCGCTGTGCACGACCGGCTTCGTGCAGAGGCCGCTGCGCTGGCCGCCGACGACGCCGACCGCGCCGAGGCGGCTCAGGTTCTTCGGGACATGGAGACGCTGCGTGCGTGGTGAGGTCTACCGCCTGCGCTCTCCCCGTAACGCCCGGGGTCATGAGCAGGCCGGCGTTCGCTACGCGGTGGTCGTCCAGTCCGACCTGCTGCCGCTGTCGACCTGGCTGGTCGCGCCGACGTCCACCTCGGCACGAGCGGCCACCTTCCGACCTGAGGTGTCCATCGAGGGCCGCTCGACCCGGGTGCTGGCTGAGCAGACGAGTGCTGCGGATCCCCAGCGCTTGGGGGAGTCGGCCGGACACCTCAGCTTCGATGAACTGCGCCAGGTCGACGCCGCGCTGCGCCTGGTCTTCGGCCTCTGACGAACGCCCCGCACCTGTTACGTCAGCGGCCCGCTACCGGGCACGAGCCCTCGATCCGCAGTGGCTCCTCGTGACGATCGTCCATGGCACCCGAGCGTTCCGGGACCTAGTGGCCAGGGCGCGGGCGGTCGCCTTGCCGATGCCGTCGATGTCTCCGGTGATCAGGACCGTTCTGCCAGCCATCGGCCGGCTGCGAATCTGCTGCATGGGTGTCGAGCCTTTCCGTTTCGGGGCGTGCGCCGCTCCGGGCGCTCTGCTACGCGTGCTGCCTCCGACCCGAGCCCGTTGCCCTGGCGCTGCGCCGGCACCTGCGCGAAGCGCGAAGCGCTGGGCGTCGGGCACCATCCGGTCGGTTGTCGCGGCCGTACGACGGCGTGGCCGTCGGCGGATCGCTCGCTCGGCGACCGCCAGGTTGATTCCCCACGCCGCGGCCAAGAGGAGGGCGGTGGTCAGGTCGCCGGTGCCGAAGATCGCTCCACCGATGCTCAGGGTGAAGATCTGGGTGCTGGCGACGTGAACCGTCCCCGGTCTCGTAGCGGGCCTGAATCCACGGGAGGGTGGAATCGCGCCCGCACCGAGGAAGTACCCCGACGAGCTGCGTGAGCGGTCGATTCGCTTCGCCTGCAACCTCGTCGACGGCCCGGGAAAGCTGAGCGTGATCGCCGCCTGCCGACGGGTCGGCGAGCAGCTGGGCATCCAGCCGGACACGCTGCGGCACTGGGTCAAGCAGGCCCGCGTCGACGCCGGTACCGAGCCGGGACTGACCACCGATGAGCGGACCCGGCTGCGCGAGCTGGAGCGGGAGGTCCGCGAACTACGCCGGGCCAACGCGATCCTGAAAGCGGCCTCGGCCTTCTTCGCAGCGGAGCTCGACCGCCCCTCGCCGCGCTGATCGACTACATCGATACCTACCGAGAACAGTTCGGGGTCGAGCCGATCTGCCGGGTCCTGCGCGAGCACGGCCTACAGATCGCCCGGAGCACCTACCGGGCGGCCAAGAGGCGCCCGCCTTCGGCGCGGGCGCAGCGCGACGCGGTCGTCCTCGAGCGGATCCGCGCCGTGCACAGCGACCGGAAGATCGGCCGCGGCCTCTACGGCGTGCGCAAGACGCACGCCCAACTACGCCGCGAAGGCGGCGTGGACGGCCGACCGGTCTCCCGCCGCCAGGTCGAGCGGCTCATGCGCGCCGACGGCTTGCAGGGCGCCCGCCGCGGCCGGGCCGTCCGCATCACCGTCCCGGACACGGCGGCCGCCCGGCCGCCGGACCTGGTGCAGCGGGACTTCACCGCACCAGCGCCCAACCGGCTGTGGCTGGTGGACTTCACCTACGTCCCAACCTGGTCGGGCATGGCGTTCACCGCCTTCGTCCATGACGCCTTCAGCCGCCGCATTGTCGGCTGGCGCACCGCCTCGGCGATGCCCACCGAGCTGCCGCTGGACGCCCTGGAGATGGCGCTGTGGACCCGTGAGCTCGCAGGTGAGGCGTCACCGGCGTGATCCAACACAGCGATGCGGGCAGTCAGTACACCGCTATTCGGTATCAGTCCCGGCTGACCGACGCCGGCGCGGTCGCCTCCGTCGGCAGCGTCGGTGATTCCTACGACTGCCCGGGCCGAGAGCCTGATCGGCTTGTACGAGACCGAATGCACCCGCCGCGACGGGCCCTGGCGCAGCGTCGACGACCTCGAGCTGGCCACCCTGTCCTGGGTGCACTGGTTCAACACCACCCGCTTGCACAGCGCCCTCGGCCACAGACCCCCGATCGAGGCCGAGCAGGAGTGCTACCGTTCCATCACCACCGAGCAGCAACCGCTGCAGGCATAACCGCCCCGCTACAGAACCGGTGACGGTTCACGCGACGAGGCTCGGATTGCCGCCGACTCGGTGAAACTGCTGGCAAACATGCCCAAACGGTTGGGAGCAGGACATCCAACCTGCCGGCACGTTGCAACAAAACATCTTCTACAGCGCAACGATTAAGGCCCGTGGTTCCGGTCCGGCCGGCCGGGTATCCCTCCACCTCCGGGGCGTTGAGTGATGTCAGGTTGAGGCACGAACTCGGCGACGCTGCACTCCGCCGAGCCCCGAGCTCGTCGAAGTTCTTGGCTCAGCGTGCGGCTGTCCGGTACCTTCACGCCGCAGAGCGGTTCCACCTCCCATGTCGGAGTGGCGATGTGTCGTCAAGCCCGCAATAGTCGCAGCAAACATCTTTTCGTCGCCCGCACTTGGCCACCGTAGCCGCTGTTGCTGGACAGCCTGCCTTGAGGCAGCGATCGAAGCCTCGGCAGCACGGAAGTGTCTGTTGGTGCTTGAGCCGGGCGTGACAGGAGCAGTCCGGCTCACAGTGGAGTCGGCAGCCCGACAACTCCACAGGGGCAGGAGTAAGTGACGGCGGTTGATTGCGGCACCTGCGACCGTCACGACTCCATCGCCATGCGTTCCGAGTGAACGCCGACGCGCTCGACCGGGGGACGTAAATCATCACTTAGTGACGGTTGATCAAAGGAGATCTAAATGGGTACTGAAATCTCAACGGAGATGGGCGCCGAGCTCCGGATTGGGGCGGCTACTGCAGCCAAGCCATGGAACCGAGTCGCGGTTCATCGCCTCAACGGCGTGCGGAGCATGCTTGAGTTGCAGGAGCTCGACACCTTCGTCCCCATCGAGCTCACGATGCGCCTTCCCTACGGGAGTATGGACGTCCCAGGTCGCGCTTATACCGTTGGGATCTGGTCGGGCGCGCGAGTCGACGATCAGCAGATGTTCTGGACCGTCTCCGTAGGTACGACCTTGTACCAACTCCTGCTTACTTATGACGGCTCTTATCGGGACACGACGCCGGGCAGCCAGCCGCAGTTGCAAGATGCAGAAGTACTCGTTGACAAACGCTCGGTACTGAAGGTGTCACTGGCGGACGACGGTACGGCTACCTTCAGTAACAACATGGGCTGGCTGTACGAGCTGCCCGTAGATGAGAGCGGCAATAGAACTCTGACGAGTGAATTGGTTGATCACATTGATCCTGAGTTGCAGCTGCTGCTAGACAGCAACCTGCAGCGCGCTCTAGCCAACTGGTTCCACGGTCTCCAACCCACCGATGCAACCACTTACGGCGTGCCTCTGCTCGTTGTTCTGCTGGCGGCAGCGTGCTGTGTGAAGGTCAAGACGGGGCACACTGGCAAGCGTGACGAGGATAGATACTGGGAAGCGAGTTTGAACTGCACATGCCTGGATAGCAAGTGACGGAAATCGACCCGGCGAGCCATCGGCAACGGCCTGGGTGACCAAGTAGCCGGCGGGAAGAACTGCGCATGTAACGAACGGTCATGCCGCCCGCGGCGCTGTGTAGCTGCGAGTCGCACCTCGGTGATCTTCTCGTCCCTCGGTCCTGGGTAGGAGTCCCGGCCGGTTTCACTGGCGCAGCCGCACCTTGCCATGAGGCTTGAGGTCTGTGCTGCCTCGCGCCCGGATCCGCTGCTAATTAGTCACACGTAGAGTGTGTTCCCTCTATCTCCGGACAGGACGTGTGGTCAACGCGACTTAGAGCTTGTCTCACGTGGCGAGCTTCTTGTAGCAGGTCAGCGTGGCGGCCAGGGTGAGAAATGCGGTGAACAGCCGGGCCGAGCGTTCGTACCGGAGCGTGAGCCGGCGGTAGCCGGTCAGCCAGGCCAACGAGCGTTCGACGACCCAGCGGTGCCGACCCAGCCTCTGGCTGGTCTCGACGCCGCGGCGGGCGATCCGCGGAGTGAGGCGTCGCCAACGCAGCCAGGCCCGCAGGTGCGGATAGTGGGACTGCTACAGCTTGAGTTGACACCGCTTCTGTGGGACGAGGTCCCGCGGAGAGGATGTCGCTGCGCCGAAGAAGTTCCCGCCGGAGTTCAAGCGTGACGTCGTCCGGGTCGCCCGACGAGGGGACCTGAGCCAGGCCGAGGTCGCCGCCGACTTCGACATCTCGGTGGAGTCGGTGCGTCGTTGGGTTCGTCAGGCCGATATCGACGACGGCGTGGTGGAGGGGCAAACCAGCAGCGAGCAGTCCGAGCTGGTGCAGCTGCGCCGCAAGCTTCGCCCGGCTAGAGATGGAGAACGAGGTACTGCGCCGGGCCGCGGCCTACTTCGCGCAGGACTCGCTCCCAAAATGAGCTACCCGCTGGTCCGTGACCTGGCCGCCGAGGGCATCTCGGTGCGGCTGACCTGCGGGGTGCTCGGCTTCAGCCCCAGGCGTACTACGCCTGGCTTGCGGCACCGATCCCTCCGCGCGTCCTGGAGGACGCCTACCTGATTAACGCCCTGATCGACGCCCACAGCGACGATCCGGAGTTCGGCTACCGGTTCCTGGCCGACGAGCTCGCGCGCGCCGGCCTGGTCGCTGGTGAGCGTCGGGTCTGGCGGCTGTGCTCGCAGCAGAAGTTGTGGTCGGCCACGGTGCGCAAAGGCCGCCAGGGCAGCGGAAAGACGCCAGGCCCAGCCGTGCACGACGACCACCTGCAGCCGGACTTCACCGCCGCAGCGGCCAACCAGGTGTGGGTCACCGACATTACCGAGCACCCGACCGCCGAGGGGAAGATCTACTGCTGCGCGATCAAGGATCTGTTCAGCAACCGGATCGTTGGCTACGCCCTCGACGAGCGGATGACCGCGCAGCTGGCCGTCACCGCTCTGCGCACCGCGGTCGCCCGGCGCCGACCCGAGGGAGTCGTCGTGGTGCACTCCGACCGCGGGTCGCAATTTCGTGCCCGGCCCTTCCGCGCGGTCCTAGCCGCCGCCGGGCTGCAGGGCTCGATGGACCGCGTCGCCTCCGCCGGGGACAACGCCGCGATGGAGTCATTCTGGGCCCTGCTGCGGAAGAACGTGCTCGACCGGCGGCGCTGGCGCACCCGCGACGAGCTCCACAACGCGGTCGTGTTCTGGATCGAGCGCACCTAGAACCGCCGTCGGCGCCAGCGCGCTCTCGGCAAGCTCACTCGGGTCGAGTACGAACTCGCCTTCACCGCCCGAGACGCCGCCGTCGCGGCACCGTCAACCGAAGCTGCAGCAGTCCCATCTTCACCCTGGCCGGGCGCCATGACCACCCAACCCGACGTGTCCGGAACACCGGAGCAGGTCCCGATCCCGGTGTAGCCGACGTTGGCATCACGGGCGACAGACGTTGACGTACTCAAAGCCGAGGATGTAGCCAGTCCACTCAGCGCGGTCCAGCCCTCCGCCAGTGATCGAGCAGGCCCGCTCAAGAGGTTGATCCCGAAATGCGTCAAGGCCGCTGAGGTCCCAGAGTCTGACGGTGTCGTCAGTGCCAGCGGTGACAAGGATGTGCTCACCAGGAAAGAACGCTACCGCGGTCGCTTCGTCCCTATGCGTCAGCGGCGCTTCCAGGGGGGTGGGCTGGGCCGGATCGGCTAGATCCCACAGCAACACCGTCCCCGCGACTCCGGCGGTGGCCAGCACCTGACCGTCGGGGTCGAAGGCCACCGTGGTGACTGCGCCGGTGTGGCCGGTCAGCGGGGCACCAAGGCGGGTGGGCCGGGCCGGATCGGTCACATTCCACAGCAACACCGTCCCCTCCTCGCCGGCGGTGGCCAGCACCTGACCGGCGGGGTCGAGAGCCATCGCCCACACCGGTCCGGTGTGGCCGGTCAGCGGGGCACCAAGGCGGGTGG
>NZ_JBFNXQ010000141.1:0-10639 GCF_041018925.1 Geodermatophilus maliterrae | reverse complement strand
ACGGCGAAGGCGGCCGGGTAGCCGGGGCCGGCGTCGACCAGCAGCGCGGCCAGCGGCACGGTCAGCGCGGCGGCCAGGTTCTGCGCGGTGTTGTGCGCGCCCAGCGCCCGACCGGCCCACGCGCTGCCGGCCTGCTCGGCCACCGACGTGAACGCCACGCCGTTGGGACTGACCGTGGCCACCGCGGCGAGTGCCACCGCCGCGGCAGCGACGGCGGGACCCAGGACGTCCGGCGTCAGTGCGGCGACCAGGGCCAGCACCCCCACGGCGAGGGCCACGGCGACCGCGACCCGGCGCAGGGGACCCAGCCGGCTGCCCACCCGGTCGGACCACACGCCCGCGCCGAGCCGCGCAGCCACGCCGCCGACCTGGGTGACCGCGAGCAGCGTGCCGGCGGCCGCGACGGCCCACCCCGCGTCGTGCACCAGCCAGTCGAAGACCAGCCCGGCGACGGCGAACTGCGGCACCACCAGCAGCGTGCTGGCCGCGTGCACCCGCCAGAGCACCGGTCCGCGGTAGGGCGAGGCGGGCCGCGGGGCGCCGTCGGCACGTGGCGGGCGCGCCGGGTCGCGCACGAGCAGCGCCACGAGCACCGCGGCGACCGCGCAGCCGGCCGCCAGCAGCGCGAACGCCCCGCCGGGCCCGCCGCCGGCCAGCCGCGGGAGGAGCAGGGCGGCGAGCCCGACACCCAGCGGCTGCCCGGCCTGCCGGATGCCCATCGCCAGCCCCCGCTGCGCCGGCGGGAACCAGCCGAGCACCAGCCGGCCGCTGGCCGCGTGCACCGAGCCGCTGCCCGCACCCGCGAGCACGAGCCACAGGCCCGTGGGCAGCGCGGCGTCGGCGAGCGCGGCGCCGGTCAGCCCGCCGGCGGCGATCGCCAGGCCGCAGGAGAGCACGAGGCGCTCGCCGTGGCGGTCGGCCAGGGCGCCCCAGGGCAGCAGGGTCAGCACGAGGCCGGCGGTGGGAGCGCTGACCAGCAGCCCGGCCTGCGGCAGGCTCAGCCCCTCCTGGCGCAGCGCGACCGTGAGGAACGGCAGGCCGTTCTGCGCGGCGCAGGCCGCGACCAGGCCGGTCAGCCCGACGGCGAGGTACCGCCAGCGGGCGGCCGGCGGGGCCCCCGACCCGGTCACCGCGCGGCCGTCACGGCCGGGGCTCGCGCGGAACCGGGTGGAAGGTCACCTCGGACAGCACGCCGTCGGCGGCGACGGCCGTCACGAACGTGCCGTGCGGCTGACGGCGGCGGTCGGTGGGCGAGCCGGGGTTGACCAACCGCAGACCGGATGGCGCGCCCTCGTTGGGTGTCACGGTGTCCCACGGGATGTGGCTGTGCCCGAAGAAGAGGACGTCGGTGTCGGGGAACCGGGCCGCGCACCGGCGCTCGCGCCCCTTCGCGTCGCCGGTCTCGTGCACGACGGCGATCCGCAGCCCCTCGACCTCGGCCCGGGCCACCTCGGGGAGCCGTTCGCGCAGCGCCCCGTGGTCGTTGTTGCCGTGGACGGCGAGCAGCCGGCGGGACCGCGCCTCGAGCGCGTCGAGCAGCGCGACGTCGACCCAGTCGCCGGCGTGCACCACCAGGTCGGCGGCGTCGACCGCGGCCCACAGGGCATGAGGTAGGTCACGTGCACGCCGGGGCAGGTGCGTGTCGGCCATCACGACCAGCGAAACGGGCACGGGGACATGGTTGCAGAGGGCTACCTTGCTGGTTCGGCCGACGAACTCGGCCTCCTCCCCCCGCACGACCCCTGAGGACCTCATGACCCACGCGTCGTCCACCCCTGCCGCCGGTCCGGAGACCGCGGCGACCGAGCCCTACGAGAAGCGCTGGCTGGCGCTCGGCGTCATCGCGATGACCGTGCTGCTGGTCATCCTCGACGCCACGATCGTCAACATCGCGCTGCCCGCCGTGTCGACCGACCTGGGGATCACCGCGGCGTCCCAGCAGTGGATCGTGACCGCGTACACGCTGACCTTCGGCGGCTTCCTGCTGCTCGGCGGCCGCATCGCCGACTACTGGGGCCGGAAGCGGACCTACCTGGTCGGCGCGGCCGGCTTCGCCGTCGCCTCGGCGCTGGGCGGCATCGCCCAGAACGAGGCGATGCTGTTCGCCGCCCGCGCGCTGCAGGGCGTCTTCGGCGCCCTGCTGGCCCCGGCGTCCCTGGCGCTGCTGACCGTGCTGTTCACCGACCCGAGGGAGCGGGCCAAGGCCTTCGGCGTCTACGGCGCCATCGCCGGCGGTGGCTCGGCGGTCGGTCTGCTGCTCGGCGGCGTGCTCACCGAGTACGCCGACTGGCGCTGGTGCTTCTGGGTCAACCTGCCGGTGGCGCTGCTCGCCATCGTCCTGGCCGTCCCGATCGTCCCGGAGAGCAAGGCGCCCGGTGACACCCGCTACGACATCCCCGGCGCGGTGCTCATCACGCTCGGCCTGGCCTCGATCGTCTACGGCTTCACCCGCGTGGCCGAGGCCTCGCAGACCAACGCCGCGGAGGCCGCGGCGGCCAACGCCCGGGCGGCGGCGCAGGGCGACCCGACCCTGGTGACGCCGGACAGCGGCTGGACCGACGGCGCGGCGTGGCTGTTCATCGTCGTCGGCCTGGTGCTGGTGGCGCTGTTCGTCCTGCTGGAGATGCGCACCCGCAACCCGCTGCTGCCGATGCGGATCGTCCTCGACCGCAACCGTGGCGGGGCCTACCTGACCTCGACGCTGGTCGGCGCCGGCCTGATCGGGGCGTTCTTCTTCCTGAGCCTGTACTTCCAGCAGGTGCTCGGCTACGAGCCGGTCGTCGCCGGCCTCGCCTCGCTGCCGACGACGCTGGGCGTCTTCGTCTCGGCCGGTGCGGCCAGCGCGCTGGTGCCGCGGGTCGGGCCGAAGCCGCTCATGGTCCTCGGCGGGCTGCTGGCGGCCGCGGGGCTGTTCACGCTGTCCTTCGTCGGCGTCGACACCGGCTTCTGGGTGCTGCCCTTCCCGGGCCAGCTGCTGCTGGGCCTGGGCCTCGGCTTCACCTTCGTGCCGCTGTCCAACCTGGCGCTCGTGGGCGCCGGGGAGCACGACGCCGGTGCGGCCAGCGCGATGCTCAACGCGACCCAGCAGGTGGGCGCCTCGATCGGCACCGCGGTCCTGGCCTCGCTGTCGGTGGGCGCCGTCAGCGCCTACACCGCCGACGTCCTGACCTCGGGGGCCGACCCGCAGGACCCGGCGGTCGGCCTGGCCGCGCAGGTCGAGGGCTACACCACCGCCTTCACCTGGGCGGCCGGCCTGCTGGTCCTGGGCGCCGTCGCGGCCGCGGTGCTCGTCAAGGCGACCAAGGAGGACCTGCCGTCGGGCGACGCGCCCGTCCACGTGGGCTGAGACGCGGGCCACGTCGACCCCCGGGTCGTCGCCGATCGCACGCGCGCGTCCCGCCGTGTCGCCGGCGACGACCCGGTGGTCAACTCCCGGTGCGGCCCGCCATGGCGCGGAGACGGGCGTTGTAGGCCTCGAGCTCGGCGTCGTCGGTCCGCTCGGCGACGCGGGCGATCCGCTGGCCGCGGCGCTCCTCCGAGCCCATCCACGAGAACAGCACGACGGCGAGGACCAGCACCGTCGGCAGCTCGCCGAAGGACCAGGCGATGCTGCCGGCGGTGTTCTGGTCGGCCAGCGGGTCGACGCCCCAGCCGGCCGGCGGCTCGGCGAAGGTCCGCACCACCAGCGAGCCGGCCATCATGATCGCGACGCCGAAGAAGGCGTGGAACGGCATCGGGACGAGCAGCTCGAGCATCCGGCCGCCGTGGCCCACCTGCCGCGGCCACGGGTCCTGGGCGAGGATCGGCCCGAAGAAGAGCAGTCCGGTCACGGTGAAGTGGGCGAGCATGAACTGGTGCCCGATCGGGTCGCCCATCAGGGCGTCGAAGACGGGCGTGAAGTAGACGCCGTAGAGGCTGACCAGGAACAGCGGCAGCGTGAACAGCGGGTGCGAGACGAACCGCGCGACCCGGCTGTGCAGCGCGTCGAGCAGCAGCGCGCGCGGAACCCCGGCCACGCCCCTCCCCCGCGGCAGCGCCCGCAGCGCCAGGGTCACCGGCCGGCCCATCAGGAGCAGCAGCGGCGCCACCATCGACAGCACCATGTGCTGCGACATGTGCACGCTGAACAGCACCATGCTGTAGCCGTTGAGCCAGGTGCCGGTGACGGCGAACAGCGAGAGGCACCCGGCGACCCACGACGCCGTCCGCCACCACGGCCAGGCCACGCCCGAGCGGCGCAGCCGGACCATGCCGACCAGGTAGGCGACGAGGCCGAGCAGGGCGAGCACCGGCAGGACCGACCAGGCGTCGAGGTGCGGCAGGAACAGCCGCCCCCACGTGGGTGGCTCGTCGGGCACCCACATGCCCGAGTGGTGCCCGTGCTCCACCTGCGCCTCCTGCCTGCGACCTGTCCGTGCGGCTCCCACTGTCCCACCACGGACCCCGACCGGGTGGCCCGCCGTCGGTGCCCCGACGCCGGGTGGCCCCTGTGCAGGGTCCCGCCGCGAGCTCGCGAGCGGTGGGGGGCAGCGGGGTCCTTCGATTTCAGTCGTGGACGGGCGCCTCGTGGCCGGCGTGCGCCTCGGCCTCGATCTGGAAGGTGCAGTGGGCGACGTCGAAGTGGTCGCCCAGGCAGGACGCGAGCGCGTCCAGCACGCGCCCGCCGTGACCGGCGGCCAGCGCCTCGTCGGTGACGACGACGTGCGCGGACAGCACCGGCAGCCCCGAGGTGATCGTCCACGCGTGCAGGTCGTGGACGCCGACGACGCCCTCGACGCCGAGCACGTGCGCGCGGACCCGGTCGAGGTCGACATCGCGGGGCGCGGCCTCGAGCAGCACGTCGAGCGCCTCGCGCAGCAGCGCCCACGCGCGCGGGAGCACCAGGCAGCCGACGAGCAGCGCGGCGAGCGTGTCCGCCGGCGTCCAGCCGGTCAGGGCGACGACGCCCCCGGCGACGAGGACGGCGACCGAGCCGAGCGCGTCGCCGAGCACCTCCAGGTGGGCGCCGCGGACGGCGAGGGAACCGCGGCGGCCGCGGTGCAGCAGCGCCAGGCCGGCGAGGTTGGCGACCAGCCCGGCGGCGGCGACAGCCACGACCACCCCGGAGTCGATCTCGGGCGGGTCCCCGACGCGGCGGACCGCCTCGACGACCACCACGACCGCGACGCCGGTGAGCAGCAGCCCGTTGGCGACGGCGGCGAGGATCTCCACCCGCTGCCAGCCGAAGGTGCGCCGGCCGCGGGCCGGACGCTGCGCCAGCGTGACCGCGCCGAGAGCCAGCCCGATCCCGAGCGCGTCGGTGGCCATGTGCCCGGCGTCGGCGAGCAGGGCCAGCGATCCGGACACCAGCGCGCCGACGACCTCGGCCACGAGCACCGCGACGGTGAGCCCGAGGACGACGGCCAGCCGGCCGCGGGAGCCCCCCGCGGCGGTCCCGTGGTCGTGCCCGGCGCCCATCGGCCCACCTCCTGCAGGCAGTGTCCCCGACCGCCCCCCTGCCCGGACCGGCCGGGCGGGGGCAGCGGGGTCCTCCTTCAGACGGCGACGCCGCGCTCGCGCAGCCACGGGAGCGGGTCGACGCGCTCGCCGTCGATGCCGCCCACGTGGACCTCGAGGTGCAGGTGCGGGCCGGTGGACTGCCCGCGGTTGCCCAGCAGGGCGATGGTCTCGCCAGCGCGGACCACCTGGCCGGGCTCCACGAGGATCTCCTCCATGTGCCCGTAGACGGTGACGTCGCCGTTCTCGTGCTGGACGTACACGACCAGGCCGTAGCCGCTGGCCGGGCCGGCCTCCAGGACGACGCCGTCGGCGACCGCGTACTCCGGCGTGCCGATCGGCGCGGCCAGGTCGATGCCGGCGTGCAGCGTGCCCCAGCGGGGGCCGAACGTGCTGGTGAGCCGGGCTCCGTCGACCGGCAGGACCGTTCGGGGACGCGCGGCCTCGGCCGCTGCGGCAGCGGCGGCCTCCGAGGCGATCCGGTCGGCCTCCGCCTGGGCCTGGGCCGCGGCGGCCTCCTCGGCCTCGCGGGCGGTGCGGCTGGCGGTTACCTCGTCGAGCAGCACCGCGGCGTCGGACTCGATGACCGCCGCCTGCGCGGCCGGCGACAGGTCCTCGCCGCGGATGCCGAGCTCCTCGGCCACGCTCACCGACGTGCTGACGGAGGTGGGACCCCCGGCCTGCGCGACCCCGTCACCGGCGGTGGACGTGCCGAGCCCCACGGCACCCACGACGGCGGCGGCCAGGTAGAAGCCCGGACGGCGGCGGGGCGCGCGCAGCCGGCGGGTGGCCGAGTGCCAGCCCGTCCGGAGCCCGGCGTCCCCGGTGGCGACGGCAGCGTCCTCGACAGCGGCCGCGGCGACCTCGACGGCCGGCGCCGGTGCGACGACGGCCAGCGCCTGTGCGTCGGCGGCCTGGACCAGCTCGACCGCGTCGGCGACGGCGGCCACCGGCTCCGCCGAGCGCACCTCGGCGGCGACGTCGGCGGGAGCGTCGGTGTCCTGCGCAGCCGCACACTCCTCGGCGGTGCCGACGACGGCGCGGACCTCGAGGTCGGCCACCGGGGCCGCCGCGTCGGGCCGCGACCGGGGATGCGGCGTCGGCCGCGGACGCGGGCTCGGACCGCGGGCCGGACGGAGGACGACCCCGTCCTCCCCGGGACGGGACCACTCTGCCGGCGACGCCTCCCCCTGACGTCGCTGCGGGGCCTTCCGCTGGGCCGCCGTCCCGGCCGGGGGACGGCGCCGGGCGGACGTCGTCGCTGCGGCCTTGCGGGAGGGGCTGCCCGCGGCGGTGCGCGGGGAGGTCCCTCCGTCGGAGAGGCGGTCGGGGTGGAGCTCGGTCATGCACCTGACTTCCGTCGGGGACAGGGATCTCGTGGGGTGCCCGGGGGAGCGGACGGGACCCATGTAAACATGCCGTTATGTTTTCGTGACCTGACCGGGTGGGTACGCAGCCGCGGTCATGTGGCGCCGTCCACAGAACTGCACGGATGTCATTCGACGGCCCGTCGAACTGGCTTCACGCTGCGTCATTAACACGCCGGTCGAGCGGTGAACCAGGCGCGATGAGGCTCACATGGGGCAGGAGCCGGGACAGGACCCTGGACGAGCACCCGAGGAGCGGACTCATGCGCGCAGTGACCTGGCACGGCCGTGCCGACGTACAGGTGGACACCGTCCCCGACCCGACCATCCAGGAGGACACCGACGTCGTCGTCGAGGTCACCTCGAGCGGCATCTGCGGGTCCGACCTGCACCTCATCGAGGTCATGGCGCCGTTCATGTCGGTGGGTGACGTCATGGGCCACGAGCCGATGGGCGTCGTCCGCGAGGTGGGGTCGGCGGTGACCGCCGTGAAGCCGGGCGACCGCGTCGTCGTGCCGTTCAACATCTCCTGCGGCACCTGCTGGATGTGCTCGCAGGGGCTGCAGTCGCAGTGCGAGACCACGCAGAACCGCGAGCAGGGCTTCGGCGCCTCGCTGTTCGGCTACACCAAGCTCTACGGCCAGGTGCCCGGCGGCCAGGCCGAGTACCTCCGGGTGCCCTTCGGCAACACGCTGCCGATCAAGGTCCCCGGCGGCCTGCCGGACGACCGCTTCGTCTACCTCTCCGACGTCCTGCCGACCTCCTGGCAGGCCGTCCAGTACGCCGCCGTGCCGCCCGGTGGCACGCTGCTGGTGCTGGGGCTCGGGCCGATCGGCGACATGTGCACCCGCATCGCCCACCACCTCGGCATCGAGAAGGTGTACGCCTCCGAGGTCGTCCCGGAGCGCGTCGCCCGGGCCATCGCCCGCGGCACCGAGGTCATCCGCTCCACCGACCAGGCCGACGTCGTCGGTGCGATCCGCGACGCCACCGACGGCCGCGGCCCCGACGCGGTCATCGACGCCGTCGGCATGGAGGCGCACGGCTCCCCGCTCGCCTCGATCGCGCAGAAGGCCACCGCGATCGTGCCCGACGCGATCATGGAGAGGGTCATGCAGGTGGTCGGCGTCGACCGGATGGCCGCGCTGAACACCGCCATCGAGGCCGTCCGCCGCGGCGGCACGATCTCGCTGTCGGGTGTCTACGGCGGCGCCAGCGACCCTATGCCGCTGAACAAGATGTTCGACAAGCAGATCCAGCTGCGCATGGGCCAGGCCAACGTGTGGCGCTGGGTGCCCGACATCCTGCCGCTGCTCGTCGAGGGCGACCCGCTCGGCGTCGACGACTTCGCCACCCACCGGGTCCCGCTCGAGCAGGCGCCGCAGGCCTACGCCGACTTCCGCGAGAAGAAGGACGGCGCGGTGAAGGTGCTGCTCCAGCCCTGACGCCGGCGGCACGGTCCCGGCGTCCGGCGCGACGCCGGGACCGCGCTGTGAGCAGACCCACCCCGCGTCCGGGGCATGAACGCCCACGCCCGGACGATGCACCACCGGGACCACCCCTGACGGACGACGCCGTCCGCACCACCCTCCCGCCGTCGTCCCTGGAGTACTCCCCCGTGCCTCGCGCCCTGCTCGCCCTCGCCGTCGGCGCCTTCGGCATCGGCACCACCGAGTTCGTGGTCATGGGCATGCTGCCCGAGATCGCCACCGGCCTCGGCGTCTCGGTGTCGGCCGTCGGCCTGCTGATCTCCGCCTACGCCGTCGGCGTCGTCGTCGGCGCCCCGACGCTGACCGCGCTGGGCGTCCGGTTCTCCCCGCGGCAGACCCTCGTCGCGCTGATGGTCGTGTTCGTCGTCGGCAACGCGCTCTCGGCACTGGCGCCCACCTACGAGACGCTCGCCGCCGCCCGCGTCCTCACCGCGCTGGCGCACGGCTCCTTCTTCGGCGTCGGCGCGGTCGCCGCCCGCCGGCTGGTCGCACCGGAGCGGGCCACCCAGGCCATCTCGCTGATGATCGTCGGCCTCACGCTGGCCAACGTGGTCGGCGTCCCGCTGGGCACGTTCGTCGCCCAGCAGACCAGCTGGCGGTTCGTCCTCGGCGGGATCGCAGTCATCGGCCTGGTCACCATCGCCGGCCTGCTGGCCTGGGTCCCGGCCGGGGTGGGTGAGCGCGGCGACCTGCGCGCCGAGCTCGCCGCGTTCCGCCGCGGGCAGGTGTGGCTGGTGCTCGGCCTGACGATGGTCGGCTTCGCGGCGCTGTTCGCCGTCTACAGCTACGTCAGCCCGATCCTCACCGAGCTCGGCGGCATCCCGGAGGGCTGGGTGACGCCGGTGCTGGCCCTGTTCGGGGTCGGCACCACGGTCGGCACGCTGGCCGGTGGCCGGCTCGGGGACCGGTACGGCTTCTCCTTCGTCGCGGCCGGCCTGCTGGCCACCGCGGTCCTGCTCGCCGCCTTCGCGTTCCTGGCGCGCACGCCGGTCGCCGCCGTCGTGCTGCTCGTGCTGTTCGGCACCGTGGCGTTCTCCATGGGCCCGGTCGTGCAGAACGGCGTCATCGAGGCCGCCCGGGTGCGCGGCGGCAGCCTGGTCTCGGCCGCCAACCAGGCGGCGTTCAACGTGGCCAACGCGGCGGGGGCGGCGCTGGGTGCGCTGGTCATCTCGGGGGGCCTGGGCTACACCGCGCCGATGTGGGTCGGCGCCGCGCTGGCCCTGGCGGGGACCGTCCTGGCCCTGCTGGCCCGGCGGGCCGACCACCGGGAGACCGCACGGGTCGACG
The DNA here is from genome assembly GCF_041018925.1 of Geodermatophilus maliterrae. Lineage (NCBI taxonomy): Bacteria > Bacillati > Actinomycetota > Actinomycetes > Geodermatophilales > Geodermatophilaceae > Geodermatophilus > Geodermatophilus maliterrae. Next base: position 999 of record NZ_JBFNXQ010000141.1, on the reverse strand, counting down.
CCGACGTCCGGCAGTGGCGGCAGGCCGTCGGCGCGGAGCTCGGCGCGGAGGTCGGCCGGGCCGCCTGAGATCCCGCGCGTAGGCCCGCCCGACCGGGTAGGGAGCCGTCATGACGACGACCGCCGAGAGGTCAGGACGGTTCGCGCTCGGGGACCGCACGGTCAACCGGCTCGGCTACGGGGCCATGCGGCTGTCCGGCCCGGACATCATGGGGCCGCCGGCCGACCGCGAGGCCGCCGTCGCCGTGCTGCGCCGGGCGGTGGAGCTCGGCGTCGACCACGTCGACACCAGCGACTACTACGGCCCGCACGTCACCAACGAGATCATCCGCGAGGCCCTGCACCCCTACCCCGAGCAGCTGACCATCGTCACCAAGGTCGGGGCGCGGCGGACGCCCGAGGGCGAGTGGCCCGAGGCCCTCTCCCCCGACGAGCTGCGCTCGGCCGTGCAGGACAACCTCGACCACCTCGGCGTCGACGTGCTCGACGTGGTCAACCTGCGGATGCCCGGTGTCGACGCGCCCGTGGAGCGCTCGCTGGCCGAGCCGTTCGGGACGCTCGCGGAGCTGCAGCAGCAGGGGCTGATCCGCCACCTCGGCGTCTCCAACGTGACCACCCAGCAGTTCGCCGAGGCGCGGTCGATCGCCCCGGTGGTGTGCGTGCAGAACCACTACAACCTCGTGCACCGCGACGACGACCCGATGATCGACGCGCTGGCCCGCGAGGGCATCGCCTACGTGCCGTTCTTCCCGCTCGGCGGGTTCACGCCCCTGCAGTCGGCGGCGCTGGAGACCGTCGCCCGGCGGCTGGAGGCCACGCCGATGCAGGTCGCGCTGGCCTGGCTGCTGGCCCGCTCGCCCAATCTGCTCCTCATCCCGGGCACCTCCTCGGTGGCGCACCTGGAGGAGAACCTGCAGGCCGCGGCACGGGTGCTCGGCCCGGCGGAGGTGGCCGAGCTCGACCGGATTGGCGGCACCGGGGAGCCCGACGTCGACCTCTG
>NZ_JBFNXQ010000140.1:0-10640 GCF_041018925.1 Geodermatophilus maliterrae | reverse complement strand
CAGGCGGCGCGGAGGGGGCGCAGGGCGCCGGTGACCCGCAGCAGCTCGTCGAGCACCGCCTTGCCGCCGGCCTCGAGCTCGGCGTTGGGCGCGAACTCGTCCGCGTCGTCGAGGAACTGGGCGAAGAAGGGCACCGAGACCGCCTCGGGGACGGTGAGCACCCGCAGCGCGCCGAGCACCGGCTTGAGCGCCGACGACGCCCGCAGGCCCGCCGAGACGCCGCCGTAGGTGACCAGGCCGGCGGCCTTGTCGGCCCACTCGAGCGACAGGAAGTCCAGCGCGTTCTTCAGGCTGGCCGGGAAGGAGTGGTTGTACTCCGGCGTCACGAACACGAACGCGTCGGCGCGGGCCACCGTCGCGCTCCACCGCTTCGTGTGGTCGTGCACGTACCGCTGCAACCGGGGGTGGTCGGGCTCGTCGAAGACCGGGAGGCCGACCTCGGCGAGGTCGACCAGCTCGACGTCGAAGCCGCCGTTCTCCTCGGCCAGCCGCTGGACCCAGCGGGCGACGGCGATGCCGCGGCGGCCGGGACGGGTGCTGGCGGCGACCACCTGCAGGACGGGACGGGACACCGGGAGCTCCTCGGGACGGCGGGTCGGTTCGTGCAGCGCAACGGTCGCCCCCGCCAACGGCTTCCGGCGCCGGACGTGACCTGTCCCCCACCGTTGCCGGATCGTGTCTCGACACGACCGCGCCCGATGTGCCGCCCGGCCGTCCCGTCGCGCAGCGTCGCGACCTGCCACGAACGGGTGAGTCCCCAGCTCAGGGGCCTGCGCGGAGCGCGGGCAGCCCCGAGGCTGGCCCGGTGCCGCTCTCCGTCCCCGGGTTGCCGGGCCTGCCGCCGGACCTGACGGGACCGGTCGCGGTGGAGCTGGCCAAGCCGGTGCGCGACCTGCCCGCGGGCGACGCGCTGCCCGGCGGCTGCCGGTACGAGCCCAAGTGGGACGGCTACCGGCTGGTCGTCGTCCGCGACCGGGCCGGCACCCGGCTGTGGTCCAAGCAGGGCCGCGACCTCACCGACCGCTTCCCCGACGTCGCCGCCGCCGCGCTGGCGCAGGTCCCGGCCGGCACGGTCCTGGACGGCGAGGTCGTCGTCTGGGACGGCGAGCGCCTGGACTTCGGGCTGCTGCAGCGCCGCATGGTGACCCCGCCGTCCCGGATGGCCGCCCAGGCCGCCGCGCACCCGGCCTCCTACGTCGCCTTCGACCTGCTGGCCTCCGGCGGCGAGGACCTCCGCGGCCGCCCGTTGCGCGTCCGCCGGGCCCGCCTGGAGGAGCTCGCGCGGCGCTGGGCACCGCCGTTGCAGCTCTCGCCGGTGACCGCCGACCCCGCGGAGGCGCGCGGCTGGGCCGCCGACCTGCGGCCGCTCGGCGTCGAGGGCCTGGTCGCCAAGGGCGCGGCCACCCGGTACGCCGGCGGGCGCCGCGAGTGGCTCAAGGTCAAGTCCTGGGAGACGACGGAGGTCCTCGCCGGCGGGGTGATCGGCCCGCTCGAGCGCCCCAGCCAGCTCGTCGCCGGCCGCTCCCGGGACGGCGAGCTGGTCGTTGTCGGCCGCACCGGCCCGCTGTCCCCCGCCGCCGCCGCGGAGCTGGCCGCCGTCCTCACCCCCGCCGGGCCGGACCACCCCTGGCCCGAGCGGATCGGCACCGGCCGCTTCGGCGGCGGCCGGTTGTCGGTGGCGCTCACCCGCGTGCAGCCCGACGTCGTCGTCGAGGTCAGCGCGGACGCCGCCCTGCAGGCCGGCGTGTTCCGGCACCCGCTGCGCTTCGTCCGCGTGCGCGCCGACCTGCGGCCGGAGGACGTCCCGCCCGTCCGGTGAGCAGGCGTCCCCCGGTGCGGGGTCACCCGGAGGGGTGGAGGCTGGGACGGGCCCGCACCCCACCTGCCGATGGAGCGGTGTGACACCTCCGCCTGCGACCGCGCGCGCCGCCTGGTGGCACGCCGCCCTCGTCGCCGCACTGTGCACCGGCCTGGTGGCGGTGCCCGACGGCGCCGTGCGCAGCGCCGGTGACGTCGCCGTCTACGCGTCCGGTGCACTCGCCGTGTACGTGGCCGTGACGGTGCACCGCGCGGTGGCCGCGGGGGCGCTGTGCGCCCTGGGTGCCGGGCTCCTGTCCTTCGGTGCCAGCTCCGCGGTCGAGTCCGCGGGGCTGGCCGGGCTCGCCGCGCACACGGCAGAGGTCCTCGAGCCGGCCTTCGACCTGGGTGGCTACGCGGGGCTGCTGCTCGCCGCCCTGGTGGTCTCCAGCAGCGGGATGCGCCGCGGCCGGGAGGTCTGGGTCGACCGTCTCACGCTGCTGCTCGCCGCGGGGCTCGCCGTCACCGCCTTCGCCGTCGCCGGGGTGGGCAGCGGCGTCATCGGCGCGGTGGGCATCGGGGCGCCGCTCCTCGGTGCGGTGGTCCTCCTGGTGGGCATCCCGCTCGCCGCGCCGCGCGAGCGACGGTCGGTCAGCTCCACCGCCCTCCTCGTCGCCGGAGCCCTGGCCCTCTACGGCTACGGCGGTCACGTCGTCGCCCCGTCGGAGCCCCATCTGAGCGACGAGCTGCCCTCCTTCGCCGTCGCCGTCCTGGTGCTGGCCACCCGCCACCCGTCGGTCGCCACGCTCGGCCGGCGCGCGGAGGAGCAGGACTCCTCGCCCGCGGGTCGCGTCGTCGGGATCGGCGCCGCGCTGCTGATGACCCCTGCGCTCGTCGTGCTCTGGGCCGCTCACCACGGCGGGGTGAGCGGCTTCGTGCTCGGCGCGGGGAGCACGCTCCTCACCGGGCTGGCGCTGTGGCGGTTGACCCGGCTCACGAGGGAACGCGAGGCCGCCCGCCGGGCGCTGGCCGCCAGCCAGGCGCGGCTGCACGCGGTGCTGCAGCACGCGGCCGACGTCGTGGCGATCATCGGCGTGGACGGCACGGTCGCCTACGTCAGCCCAGCCGTGGAGACGCTGCTCGGCGCCCCGCCCGCCGCCTACGTCGGCCGCCCGGCTGCCGACCTGGCCGACCCGCGGGACCGGGCCCGGCTGCACGCCGCCGTCGCGTCCGCAGGCACCGCCCGGGCGGGAGACCAGCCGGTGGACGCCGACGTCCGGGTGCGGCACGCCTCGGGCGGGAGCCGCTGGGTCGAGGTCCGCATCAGCGGCCGGGTCGACGTCGAGGGCGTCGAGGGCTGGGTGGCCAACCTGCGGGAGGTCACCGACCGCCGGCTCTTCGAGGACGAGCTGCGGCGACAGGCGCGCACCGACCCGCTGACCGGCCTGCACAACCGGACGTCGTTCTGGGAGCTGCTGGCCGCGGGCGTGGCCGAGCCCGAGCCCCCGGCGGTCCTCTACGTCGACCTCGACGGCTTCAAGGGGGTCAACGACTCCCTCGGGCACGCGGCCGGTGACGAGCTGCTCCGGGTGGTGGGTGCGCGGCTGACCGCGGCGGTCCGCGCCGGCGACGTCGTGGCGCGGCTCGGCGGCGACGAGTTCGCCGTCCTGCTGCCCGGTGCCGACGCCGCGCTGCTGGACCAGGTCGCCGGCCGGGTCGTGCGGGCCCTGCGCAACCCGGTCCACGTCGCCGGCGGGACCGCGGCGGTCACCGCGAGCGTCGGCGGGGCCACCGCGCTGCCCGGCGACACCGCCGAGGACCTGGTGCACCGCGCCGACACGGCGATGTACGACGCCAAGCGCTCCGGCAAGGACGGCCGGGTGCTGTCGGTGCCCGGACCGTCCCCCGTCCCCCCGCAGCGACGGGCCACGGACCCCCCGGACGCCGCGACGGTCACGGACGCTGGGGCAGCCGCCCCAGCGTGACGAGGAACCGGCGCAGCAGGTCGGCCAGCTGCGCCCGGTCGTCGTCGGAGAGCCCCGCCAGCAGGCCGCGCTCGGTCTCCAGGTGGTCGGGCAGCGCGGCGTCCAGCGCCGCCCGCCCGGCCGCGGTGAGCGTGACGACGACGGCCCGCCCGTCGGACTCGCTGCGGGTGCGGGTGATCAGCCCGCGCTCCTCGAGCCGGTCCAGCCGCTGGGTGATCGCCCCGGAGGTCACCAGCGCCGTGCGCATGAGCGCCGTCGGCGTCAGCTGGTAGGGCTCCCCCGCCCGGCGCAGCGCGGCCAGCACGTCGAAGGAGGGGACGTCGAGGCCGTGGCGGGCGAAGGTGGCGCGCTGGGCGAGGAAGACCTCCCGCTGCAGCTGGGAGATGCGGCCGATGACCCCCATGGGGGAGCAGTCGAGGTCGGGACGCTCCCGGGCCCACTGCTCGAGGATGAGGTCGACGGCGTCCTCCACGCCAGGTAGCTCAGCAGTGACCGAACGACAGCGTCAAGCGACGCCCGCCCAGGGCTGCGGGGTCACCAGGGCGGTGCTCAGCCGGACGGTCAGCCCCTGCTCGCCGGCCAGCAGGTCGACCGAGTCCCACAGCTTGCGGGCCAGCCACAGCCCCATCCCACCGGCGCCCAGGTCGTCGCCGTGCGCGGGCAGGAACCCGGCCAGCGGGTCGTCGAAGGTGTGCCCGGCGTCGGTGATCCTGCAGACGAAGGCGTCGCCGTCGGCCCACACCCGGGCCGACACCGGCTGCCGGCCGTGCCGGAAGGCGTTGGCGGCCACCTCGCTGACGGCCAGGTGCAGGTCGGCACGCTGGTCCTCGTCGGGCACCCACTCGGCGAAGACCCGCCGCAGGTCGCCGCGCAGGGCGGGCAGGGTCGGCGCCGCGTCGACGGCGTACACCGGCTCGCCGGCCTCGACCGGCTCCCGGGCGACGCCGAGGTCGCGCAGGTACCGCTCGGGCCGGCGGAAGTCCGGGCTGGCGGCCAGGACGCCGTCCGCGGCGATCCCGGGATGGGTGTGGCGGGCGCTCTCGAGGACCTCCGCCGGCAGCCGCTCCCGGTCGTAGAGGCACGCCACCGTGACGGGTGCGCCGGTCATCAGGACGTTGGCCGCCGACTCGTAGCGCTGCACCTCGCGCCAGCGCCGGCGGTCGGCTCCCCACTGCGGCTCGGCGAGGATCCGCAGCCGGCCGGAGCCGGTCGCCCGCGCCCGCTCGAGCAGGCGCCGGACGACGACGAACGCGTCGGGCGCCCGGACCCCGACCAGGCAGATGCGCGCGTCGTCCTCGACCGGGCCGACGCGCGTGCCGAGCGTCCGGCGCACGGCCCGGGCCAACTCCGGCGGGCAACCGAGCACGGGCAGGTCCCCCTGTCGGAGGCCCTCCTCGACGAACGCGGCGGCCACGGCGACCGCCTCGGCGGAGGAGGCGACCTCGGCGGCGGTGTGGACGAAGCCCGGTCGCGGGTCGGGCGTGACGGACGTGCGCCGCAGCGCGGCACCGCCCGGCTCCACCTGCGTGGCGGAGCCCCTCGCCCCTGGTTCCACTGGCCCCTCGACCCCTCCGGACCGGAACTGCTCCGGCCCCGACTCCCCATTGTCGGACACCCCCGGTGGACGCTCCTCCCGGGGTGGTCCACACCACCCTCCCGGGGGGTGCCGGCTACGGACGGTCGAGGTCCAGCTCTCCGAGCGTCAGCACCCGTGCCGGCGCCGAGCCCGGCCTCGTCCGGACGTCCAGGACCGCCCGCCGGGCGGCCGCCGCGGCCTGCAGCTCCAGGACCAGCCCGACGCCGGCGCTGGCCAGGTAGGGGACCGGCGTCAGGTCCAGCACCGCCCGCGCACCCGCCGTCAGCGCCTCCAGCGCCCGCAGCGCCTCGGCCCGCAGCCCGGGGGTGACGGCGAGGTCGACCTCGCCGGCGACCTCCAGCCGCAGGCCCTCGGCGTCGCGGTGCACCGTCAGCCGGGCGGGGTCGGTGTCCGGCGGCACCCGCGGCGCCCGCACCGGCGGGTCGGCCGGGCCGGGGCCGGCCGGGACGAAGCGGAAGCGCACCGTCGTCCCGGCGCCCTCTGCGCCCCGTGCGTCGGTCGTGCGGGCGACCTCGACCTCGCTGGCCAGCGCGGAGATCAGCGCCAGCCCGCGGCCGCGGTGCCCGGGGTCGGCCGGCACCGGGCGCCACACGCCCTCGTCCTGCACGCAGACGTCGATGCTGCCGTCGGCGGTCCGCGCCAGCCGGTACTCGCACCGGCCCCCACCACCGGTGGCGGCGTAGGCGTGCTCGACGGCGTTGGCCAGGGCCTCGCCGAGAGCCAGCTGCAGGTCGTCGACGCCGTCCTCGGACATCCCGGCCGCCCGCGCCCAGGTGGTCACCGTGCGGCGCACCCGGCTCAGCCGCCGGGGGTCGGCCGGCAGGGTCTCGTGCACCGGCGGGGGTGTGAGCCGGACGGCGATGACCGCGACGTCGTCGGGGAGGGCCGAGTCGTCGAGCACCTCGGCGAGCAGCGCCCGGGTCAGCCTCGCCGGGTCGGCGGAGGCCAGCCGGGCGGTCGCGTCGGTGACCCGCTGCAGGCCGACGTCGAGGACCTCGCCGCGCCGCTCGACGAGGCCGTCGGTGTAGAGCAGCAGGGTCGTCCCGGGCGCCACGGCGGCGCTGCCCTCGGTGTAGGGCGGCCGTCCCGGCGCGCCGAGGACGGCGCCCGCCCCGTCCTCCAGCAGGGTGGCGGTGCCGTCGGCGACCAGCAGCGGCGGGAGGTGGCCGGCACGGGCCCAGCGCACGGTGCCGGCCTCCCAGTCGAGGACCAGGCAGGCCGCCGTCGAGGCCAGCGCGCCGGGCAGCCGCGCGGCGAACCGGTCGAGCAGCTCCAGCGCCTCGGCCGGCGGGCTGCCCTGGAGCAGGGCGGTGGACAGCGCGCTGCGCAGCTGCCCCATGACCGCGGCCGCCGACGGGCCCTGGCCGACGACGTCACCGACGGCGACGGCGACCCGGCCGCTCCCCAGCTCGACGACGTCGTACCAGTCGCCGCCGGCGGAGGTGCCGACCGCGCCGGGCAGGTACTCGGCGGCCAGCGCCAGCCGCTCCAGCTGCGGCAGCCGCTGCGGCAGGAGGTCGCGCTGCAGGGTCGAGGCGATGCTCTGCTGGGCGCGGAAGAGGCGGGCGCGGTCGAGGGCCTGGGCGCACTGCTCGGCGACGGCCAGGAGCATGGCGCGCTCGACCCCGCCGAACCGGCGGGCCTCGGGGAAGCCGATGCCGACCACGCCGACCACCCGGCCGGCCACCAGGAGCGGCAGCGCCACGGTGGACGCCAGGCCGAAGGAGGCGAGCGTCGTCGCCTGCTCCCCGGCCGGCCCGCCGCGCGCACCGGGCCAGTCGGCCCCGTCCTCGATCCACTGCGGCCGCCGCTCGGTGACCGCGGTGGTGACCGCCAGCGGTGCCGACAAGGGGATCTCCGCCCACCGCTCCCGGGCCTCGGGCTCTGCGCCGGTCAGGGACAGCAGGCGCAGCGCCCGGCCGGAGTCGTCGAGCTCGAAGACGCCGACCCGGCTGCCGTGCCCGGTCAGCGCCACGACGTGGCCGGCCGCCGCCCGGGCGACGTCCACCGGGGAGCTGGCCGCCGACAGCTCCGCGGTGGCCCGCTGCAGCAGTCCGAGCCGCCGGGCGGTGGCCCGCTCGTCGGCCAGCAGCAGCGCGTTGTCGACGGCGAGCGCCGCGCGGGCGGCGACCTCCTCGGCCAGCGCCCGGTCGTCCTCGTGGAGGGGCGGCGCGTCGCCCCGCCGGCCCAGGGCCAGCACCGCGCGGACCCGCCCGCGGACGGTGAGCGGCACGACCAGCGCCGAGCTCAGGTCCAGCCGCACGCCGTCGTCGCCGGGCCCGGTCAGGTGCGGGCGCAGCACCGTGGCACCGGTCTCGAGGACGACCCGGCCGAGCCCGCCGTGCGGCTCGAGCGCGTCGAGCACCCGGGTCGTCGCGCCGTCGACGCCGGCGCGGCCGGCGTAGCGCAGCCGCCCGTCGTCACCCACGACCCGCACGGTGCAGACGTCGGCCAGCCGCCGGTCGACCACCAGCCGGGCGAGCGCGGCCAGCTGCCCCTCGACCTCGGTCTCCCGGTCGAGGACGGCGCCGAGCTCGGCGAGCAGCATCTGCCGCTCGGTCTCCCGGTAGCGGGCGTTGATGTCGGTGCAGCTGCCGACGTACCCGCCGGTCCGGGCGGGCGCGCCCTCCCCGCCGATCGGGACGGCCCGCTCGAGCAGCCAGTGGTACGCGCCGTCGGCGCGCCGGAGCCGGAACTCCACCTCCCAGCCCCCGCCGCGCGCCGCGGCCGTGGTGACCGTGGTGGCGTAGCGGTCGCGGTCCTGCGGGTGCAGGCCGGCACGCCAGCCCTCCCCCAGCTCCTCCTCGACCGCGCGGCCGGTGAAGGCCGACCAGCCGGCGTTGAGGAACACCCGCCGGCCGGTGCCGTCGGCCACCCAGATCAGCGCCGGGGCGAGGTCGGCCATGGCGGTGAACCGCTCCTCGGCCTCCCGGCGGGCCCGGCCCAGCTGCAGGTGGGCGTCGACCCGGGCCAGCAGCTCCTGCGCGGAGAACGGCTTGACCAGGTAGTCGTCGGCGCCGGCGGCCAGCCCCTCGACCGCCGCCTCCTGGCCGGCGCGCGCCGACAGCAGCAGCACGGGCACGCGCGACGTGCGGGCGTCGGCCCGGAGCGCGGCCAGCAGCTGCACGCCGTCCAGGCCCGGCATCATCACGTCGCTGACGACGAGGTCGGGCGGGTCGGCGAGCGCCGCCTCCAGCGCGGACTGCCCGTCGCCGACGGCGCGGACCCGGTGCGCGGGGGCCAGCAGCCGGACGACGTAGTCGCGCATGTCGGCGTTGTCGTCGGCGACCAGGACCCGCCCGGCCCGGCCCGGGGGACTCTGCGGCACCGTCTCGGGGACGTCGCCGGCCGGACCGGGCAGCCAGCGCAGCGCCTCGGTGACGTACGGGGTGGCCGCGGCCGAGACCGCGGGCGCCTCGGGGGCCGGTGCGGCGACGCGCTCGGGCGGCAGGTGCGCGGTGCCCAGCGGCACGGCGACGGTGAAGGTGGTGCCGACGTCGGGCGTGCTCTCGACGTCGATCGACCCGCCGTGCAGGCCGACCAGCTCGCGCACCATGGCCAGGCCGATGCCGCTGCCCTCGCCCGAGCGGGCGCGGGCGCCGGAGACCCGGGTGAACCGCTCGAACAGCCGCGGCAGCTCCCCCGCCGGGATGCCGGTGCCGGTGTCGGCGACGGTGAGGACCGCCCTCCCGCCGTCCTCCCGCACCCGCACGGTGACGCCGCCGCTGAAGGTGTACTTCAGGGCGTTGGAGAGCAGGTTGAGGACGACCCTCTCCCACATGTCGCGGTCGAGGTGCACCGGCTCGCCCAGCGGCGGGCAGTCGACGGTGAGCGTCAGGCCGGCGCGGTCGAACGCCGAGCGGAAGACGCTGGCCAGCTCGGCGGTGACCGCCGCGAGGTCGACCGGCTCGAACCGCGCGTCGATCCGCCCGGCCTGCAGGCGGGAGAAGTCGAGCAGGGTGTTGACCAGCTTCTGCAGCCGCAGGGCGTTGCGCTCGACCACCTCGAGCTCCTCGGCCACCCGCGCGTCGGCCGCCACCACCGGCGAGGACCGCAGCTCGGTGACCGGGCCCATGATCAGCGTCAGCGGGGTGCGGAACTCGTGGCTGACGTTGCTGAAGAAGTCGGTCTTGGCACGGTCGAGCTCGGCCAGGGCCTCCGCGCGCCGCCGCTCGGCCTCGTAGCTGCCGGCGTTGAGCAGGCCCGAGGCGATCTGGTTGGCGACCAGCTCGAGGAAGCCGCGGTAGGCGTCGTCGAGGCGCCGGTGCGGGTTCAGGCCGACGACCAGGAAGCCGGCCACCGCGACGCCGCCCGGCGCCGAGGAGGCGATCGGAACGGCGACCGCCTGCTCGGGCGGCCGCTGCCACGCGCCGGTCGGCAGGCCGGGGAAGCGGTCGCCGAGGCCCTCGACGACCAACTCCTCGCCCGCGCGCAGCCGGGCCACCGGCCAGACGGCGTCCGCGTCGTCGGCGGGCAGGGTCCGCGGCGCGACGCGCGAGTCCGGAGGCAGGCCGGTCGTCGCGCCCAGCCGGGCCGACCCGTCGTCGTCGACGAGGTAGGTGGCGCTGAACGGCAGGTCGGCGGGGTTGCGGCCCAGCTGCTCGCCGACGGCGGCGAGGACGTCGTCCTCGGTCCGGGTGGCCGACACGGCGGCGGCGAGGTCACGCAGGCTGGCCATCCGCCGCTCACCGAGGACCCGGTCGGTGTTCTCGGTGACGACGCAGAGCATCCCCACGGTCCGGCCGTCGTCGTCGTCGACCGGGCTGTAGGAGAAGGTGTGGTAGGTCTCCTCCGGGTAGCCGCTGCGCTGGAGGAAGAGCAGGAGGTCCTCGTCCCAGGTGGCGATCCCGGTGTCGAGGACCGAGCGGATGCGCGGGCCGGCGGCGTCCCAGACCTCGGCCCACACCTCGCGGGCCGGCCGGCCGAGCGCCCACGGGTGCTTCGCCTGCAGCGTGTCGCGCCAGTACGCGTCGTTGTAGAAGGTGGTCAGCTCCGGGCCGTAGGCAGCCCACATCGAGAACCGCGACGTGAGCACGATGCGCACCAGGTTGCGCAGCGCTGCGGGCCACTGCTCGGGCGGGCCCACCGGGGTGTCGGCCCAGTCCCGCCCGGCCATCTCCCGGCCCACCTCCCCGCCGTTGGCGAAGAGCGAGCCGCGCGCGTCCCGGGTCACCGCGCCACCACGCACGGCAGCCTAGGTGGCTCCTCCCCATCGCGCCGACGCGGCCGTCGACCCGGGACCCCGGGCCGCCCCGCGACGG
>NZ_JBFNXQ010000014.1:0-71633 GCF_041018925.1 Geodermatophilus maliterrae | reverse complement strand
GGCGGCCTCGGCCCGGGCGGCGAGGGCGTCGCGCTGCTCGGCGAGCGCGGCGGTCTGCTCGCGGGCGGAGACCTCTTGCGCCTGGGCGCCGGCCAGCTCCGTGGCGGCCTGCGCCTGCAGCGACTCGGCCTGCACCGACGCGGCGGCGGCCTGCTCGCGGGCGGTGGTGGCCTGCTCCTGGAGGACGGTCAGCGTGGCGAGGACGTCGGCGCGGTGGGTGCCGGCCGCCTCGAGCAGCGCGGCCCGCTCGATCAGCTGAGCCGGACCGTCACTGCTCATGAGCGCGGCGGCGCCGGGCGCGGTGGTGCCCTGCATGTAGCTGTCGCGGGCGAACGCGGCGACGTCGGAGCGCCCGCCGGCCAGGTCGGCGTCGGCCTGCACGGCGGCGGCCGCGGCGGCGTCGGCGCTCGCGCGGGCGGCCTCGTAGGCGGCCTGGGTCTCCTCGTAGTCCTGCAGCGCGATCTGCGCGGCCTGGTGCGCGGAGGCGGCGGCCGCCTCGACCTCGGCCAGCTGCGCGCTGAGCACGCCGACCTCGGCCGCCGCGGCGTCGCGCGCGGCCTCGGCGGCGGCGATCTCGGCGTCGCTCGGCGCCGCGGACGCCACCCCGGGGGTCAGCCCGGCGAGGACGAGGGCCGCCAGCACCGTCCCGGCCGTCCGCGCGCCCCAGTGCCGCGCCGTGCGATGTCGAGTGCGCGCTCGCGTGCCCACGTCCGGCCCCTCCCGGTGCGACCGGCGGACGCCGGTCGCACGTGCTCTCCGGGCGCCCCCGTGGGCGCCGCTCAGAGCAGGAGTCGGCCTCGTCGAGAAGCCGGTTGAGCGCGTCTCCCCCGCGGGAGTGAGACCGCCTCACCCCCCGGGGGGCGTCCCCGAGCGGGCGAGGACTCAGAGGAGGCGCCCGCCTGCACGGCCCCGCCGCGAGCAGCGAGGCCGGGGCGCCCCCTGTAGGGGCCCGCCGCGAGCCTGCGAGCGGTGGGGGCAGGGGGGCCCTTACATCAGTTCACCTGGCGGTCGGCGTCCGACCAGAAGGCCTCGCGCAGCTTGAACTTCTGGATCTTGCCGGTGGCGGTGCGGGCCAGCTCGTTCCGGAACTCCACGCGCTTGGGGATCTTGTACCCGGCGATGCGGCCCCGGCAGTGGGCGAGGATCTCCTCCTCGGTGACCTGCTGACCCTCGGCGACCACCACCAGGGCGGTGACCATCTCGCCCCACTTCTCGTCGGGGATGCCGATCACGGCGACCTCGGCGACGGCCGGGTGGCTGAAGACGGCGTCCTCGACCTCGATCGACGAGACGTTCTCACCGCCGGTGATGATCACGTCCTTCTTGCGGTCGGAGATGGTCAGGTAGCCACCGTCGTCGAGGCTGCCGCCGTCGCCGGTGTGGAACCAGCCGCCCTCGAGCGCCTCGCCCGAGGCGTCGGGGTTCTGCCAGTAGCCGGCGAGCACGGTGTTGCTCTGCACCAGCACCTCACCGGTCTCGCTCGTCCGCAGCCGGGTGCCCAGCGCCGGCACCCCGGCCCGGGACAGCCGCTTGGCGCGCTCCTCCGGCTCGAGGTCGTCGAACTCGGCGCGCGGCCGGTTGACGGTGACCAGCGGGGCGGTCTCGGTCAGGCCGTAGATCTGGTTGAACTCCCAGCCCAGCTCCGCCTCGACCCGCGCGATCGTCTTCGACGGCGGCGGCGCGCCGGCCACGACGATCCGCACCCGGTCGCGGCCGGGGACCTCGCCGTCCCAGTCGGCCGCGGCGTCCAGGACCGCGTTCCACACCGCCGGCGCCCCGGCCATCACGGTGACCCCGTGCTGCTCGACCCGGCGCAGGATCTCCGCGCCGTCGATCTTGCGGATCACCACCTGGCGGGCGCCCAGCCCGGCCATCATGTACGGCAGGCCCCAGCCGTTGCAGTGGAACATCGGCAGCGTGTGCATGTAGACGTCGCGGTCGCTGACCTGCATGTGCATGCCGAAGGTCACCGCGTTGACCCACTCGTTGCGGTGGGTCATCTGCACGCCCTTGGGCCGGGCCGTCGTCCCGCTGGTGTAGTTGATCGTGGCGGTGGCGTCCTCGTCCGGCTCCGACCACGGCACCGGCTCGGTGTCGTAGCGCAGCAGCTGCTCGTACTCCTCGCCGGTGGTGAACCGGTGCTCGGCCTCCACGCTCTTGAGCGAGGCCTCCAGCTCCGGGTCGACGAACAGCACCCGCGCGCCGCTGTGGCCGACGATGTAGCTGACCTCCTCCGGCTGCAGCCGGAAGTTCACCGGGACGACGACCCGGCCCGACGACGGCAGCGCCAGGAGGCACTCCAGCAGCCGGCCGGCGTTGTGGCTGACGACGGCGATCCGCTCGCCCTCCCCCACGCCGAGCGCGTCGAGGCCGGCCTGCAGCGCCCGCCCGCGGCGGGCCACCTCGCGGTAGGAGACCTCGCCCAGCGACGGCGCCGGCTGGTTCGGCTCGTCGACGATGCCGACCCGGTCGCCGTAGACGAGCTCGGCGCGGTCGAGGAAGTCACGGGTGGTCAAGGGCACGCGCATGCCGGGCTCCCGGTTGCCAGGGCTGCCGGAGGGGCCCGGTCAGCCGCTCGACGTGGTCCCGGTCACGCTAGCCGCCGCCGGGGCCCGTGGCGTGCTCAGCCGTCCGCGGTCAGCACCAGCCACCCGGCGGCGAGCGTCCCGGCAGTGGCCGCGACCGCGCGGGCGGTGTCGGCGCGCAGCAGCCGCCGGTACGTGCCGTCGTCCCATCCCTCCCCCAGCCGGCGGTGCAGCGGGACGGCCAGCACCGCCGTCACCCCCAGGACGACGGCGAGGCAGGCGGCGCCGGCGAGCACCGGGACCAGCGGCACCCCGGCCGGGCGCGCCGCCAGCAGCCACAGCGTGGTCACCGCCTGGCCGGCGAACAGCGGCCCGACCACCCGGGTGACCCGCCGCTGGTGGGCCCGCTCGTAGGCGGGGAACGCCGTGGCGGGCACGCCGGCGAACTGCGGGTAGACCAGCGCGCGCACCGTCCACTGGAAGCCGGCGTAGGCCGCGGTGAACGCGAGGTGGACGACGAGCAGCGTCACGGCTTCTGCGGCTTGCCGCGCCAGGCGAGGCTCTGCGCGTCCAGCTCGCGCAGCAGCGGGTCGCCCTCGGCCAGCACCCGCTCGGCGAGGGCCACCGCGCCGGCGAGCTGCTCGTCGGAGAGCTGCGCGAAGGCCGGGGACCGCCGCCGGTCCAGGACGTCGTACCAGCACCCCGCCACGGCGTGGTCGAGCACGATCCGGCCGAAGCAGTGGTCGTTGCTGACCACCCAGCGCCCGGCCCGCGCCCGCCGCGGCAGCTCGTCGAGCACCAGCGCGCGGTAGCGGGCCTCCAACTGCCGGCGGTTCACGCCCGGGCCACCAGCCGCGGCAGCGCCGTCGAGATGGGCTCCCGGACGACGAGGTCGGCCAGCCCGTCGTAGGGCGTCGGCTCGGCGTTGACGACGACCACCCGCGCGCCGTGCGCGGCCGCGATCTCGACCAGCCCGGCGACGGGGTACACCACCAGCGAGGTGCCGACGGCGAGGAAGACGTCGCAGTCGGCGGCGGCCCCAGCCGCGGCGTCGAGGACCGCGCCGTCGAGCGCCTGGCCGAAGCTGACCGTCGCCGACTTGAGGATGCCGCCGCAGACCAGGCACGCCGGGTCGGGGTCGCCGGCGTCGATCCGCCCCATCGCGCTGTCCATCGACGTCCGGTCGCCGCAGGAGAGGCACGCGACCGCGTGCACCGTGCCGTGCAGCTCGAGCACCCGCTCCGGCGAGGAGCCGGCGGCCTGGTGCAGCCCGTCGACGTTCTGGGTGAGCAGCGC
Organism: Geodermatophilus maliterrae; assembly: GCF_041018925.1. NCBI lineage: Bacteria > Bacillati > Actinomycetota > Actinomycetes > Geodermatophilales > Geodermatophilaceae > Geodermatophilus > Geodermatophilus maliterrae. Next base: position 67,812 of record NZ_JBFNXQ010000014.1, on the reverse strand, counting down.
GCGCAGCCGGCCCTGCCGCTCCAGGTCGACCAGCGCGCGGTGACCCGCGTTCGGGGTGACGTCGCCGGCCCGCAGGTCGGCGCGCATGCGCCACGCCTTGCGCCGGATCTCCGGGTCGGCCACGTAGTAGGACAGCGTGACGAGCTTCTCGGCGTCCGGGTCGCGGGTCCACACGCCGTCGGGGCCGCGGTAGTCGGGGATGCCGCTGTCGGTGGAGATCCCCGCGCCGGTCAGCACCGTCAGCCGCCCGGCACCGGAGAGCCAGCCGGGCAGCGGGTCGGGGACGTCGCCGGTCACGGCGTCCACCGTAGGTCGCCCCCTGCACGGTGCACGTCCGCGGACGTGCAGGGTCGGCGTCCCGCGGCCCCGCCGCCACGGATCGAGACCGAGGTCACGGGAGCAGGGAAGGGTCGCCTTCCCAGCAGGCCGCGGGCGTGGCCTGGGATGATGGGGGATGGCACATCAAAGCCCGATGGACACTCGAGGGTGAGGCGCAAGCAGTGGCAGCCAGCAAGGACAGCTTCGGGGCCCGCTCGACGCTCAGCGTCGACGGCACCGACTACGACATCTACCGGCTCGACGCGGTCGAGGGCTCCGACAAGCTCCCCTTCAGCCTGAAGGTCCTGCTCGAGAACCTGCTGCGCACCGAGGACGGCGCGGACATCACCGCCGACCACATCCGCGCGATCGCGAACTGGGACCCGTCGGCCGAGCCGGACCAGGAGATCCAGTTCACCCCGGCCCGCGTGGTCATGCAGGACTTCACCGGCGTCCCCTGCATCGTCGACCTGGCCACCATGCGCGAGGCCATGGCCGACCTGGGCGGCGACCCGAACAAGATCAACCCGCTGGCGCCGGCCGAGCTGGTCATCGACCACTCGGTGATCGCCGACGTCTTCGGCACCCCGGAGAGCTTCGAGCGCAACGTCGAGATCGAGTACCAGCGCAACGGCGAGCGCTACCAGTTCCTCCGCTGGGGCCAGGGCGCCTTCGACGACTTCAAGGTCGTCCCGCCCGGCACCGGCATCGTGCACCAGGTCAACATCGAGCACCTGGCGCGCGTGGTGTTCCCGCGCCAGGAGGGCGACCGGGTGGTCGCCTACCCCGACACCTGCGTCGGCACCGACAGCCACACCACGATGGTCAACGGCCTGGGCGTGCTGGGCTGGGGCGTCGGCGGCATCGAGGCCGAGGCCGCCATGCTCGGCCAGCCGGTCTCGATGCTCATCCCGCGCGTCGTCGGCTTCAAGCTGACCGGTGAGCTGCCCGACGGCGCCACCGCCACCGACCTGGTCCTCACGATCACCGAGATGCTGCGCCAGCACGGCGTCGTCGGGAAGTTCGTCGAGTTCTACGGCGCCGGCGTCTCCGCCGTCCCGCTGGCCAACCGCGCCACCATCGGCAACATGAGCCCGGAGTTCGGCTCCACCGCGGCCATGTTCCCGATCGACGAGGAGACGACGACCTACCTGCGGCTCACCGGCCGCAGCGAGGAGCAGGTCGCGCTGGTCGAGGCCTACGCCAAGGAGCAGGGCCTCTGGCACGACCCGTCGCGCGAGCCCGCCTTCTCCGAGTACCTGGAGCTGGACCTCGCCACCGTCGTCCCGTCGATCGCCGGCCCGAAGCGTCCGCAGGACCGGGTCGCGATCACCGACGCCAAGCACGCCTTCCGCGCCGCGCTGGCCGACTACGTCTCCGACGGCGAGACCGGCGGTGAGGACCGCAAGCCCGGCGTCCCGGCCGACGAGCAGCCCTACGGCGTCGAGTCCTCCGTCGACGAGGCCTCGGCCGAGTCCTTCCCGGCCTCCGACCCGGCCAGCCCGGCACCGGGCACCGGGCACGGCAACGGCAGCGCCGGCCAGCCGCACCACTACGAGAACGACGCCGTCTCCGAGCGGCCCTCCAAGCGGACCCGCGTGGTCATGGAGGACGGCACGGAGACGTTCGTCGACCACGGCTCGGTCGTGATCGCGGCGATCACCTCGTGCACCAACACCTCCAACCCGCAGGTCATGATCGGCGCCGCGCTGCTGGCCAAGAACGCCGTCGAGCGCGGGCTGAGCTCCAAGCCGTGGGTGAAGACGACGCTGGCCCCCGGGTCCAAGGTCGTCATGGACTACTACGAGAAGGCCGAGCTCACCCCGTACCTGGAGAAGCTCGGCTTCTACCTGGTCGGCTACGGCTGCACGACCTGCATCGGCAACTCCGGCCCGCTGCCGGAGCCGGTCAGCCAGGCGGTCAACGAGGCCGACCTCGCCGTCGTCTCGGTGCTCTCGGGCAACCGCAACTTCGAGGGCCGGATCAACCCCGACGTCAAGATGAACTACCTGGCCTCCCCGCCGCTGGTCATCGCCTACGCGCTGGCCGGGTCCATGGACGTCGACCTCAACGACGACCCCCTGGGCCAGGACGAGGACGGCAACGACGTCTTCCTCCACGACATCTGGCCCTCGCCGCAGGAGGTCCAGCGGGTCATCGACCACGCCGTCTCCGCGGAGATGTTCAGCAAGGACTACGCCGACGTCTTCGCCGGTACCGAGCAGTGGCAGAACCTGCCCACGCCGACCGGGGACACCTTCGCGTGGGACCCGCAGAGCACCTACGTGCGGCGTCCCCCGTACTTCGAGGGCATGCCGGCCGAGCCGACCCCGGTGCAGGACATCACCGGCGCCCGGACGCTGGCGGTGCTCGGGGACTCGGTGACCACCGACCACATCTCCCCCGCCGGGTCGATCAAGGCCGACAGCCCGGCCGGGAAGTACCTGTCCGAGCACGGCGTCGAGCGCCGCGACTTCAACTCCTACGGCTCCCGGCGCGGGAACCACGAGGTGATGATCCGCGGCACCTTCGCCAACATCCGGCTGCGCAACCAGCTGGTGCCCGGCACCGAGGGCGGCGTCACCAAGAACCACCTGACCGGCGAGACGACCACGATCTACGACGCCTCGCGGGCCTACCAGGAGGCCGGCATCCCGCTGGTCGTGCTGGCCGGCAAGGAGTACGGGTCGGGTTCCTCGCGTGACTGGGCGGCCAAGGGGACGGCGCTGCTCGGCGTCAAGGCGGTCATCGCCGAGAGCTACGAGCGGATCCACCGCTCCAACCTCATCGGCATGGGCGTGCTGCCGCTGCAGTTCCCCGAGGGCCAGGACCGCGAGTCCCTCGGCCTGACCGGCGACGAGGAGTTCACGATCACCGGGATCACCGCGCTGAACGACGGCGAGACGCCGCGCACGGTGAGGGTGAGGGCCGGGGACGTCGAGTTCGACGCCACCGTGCGGATCGACACCCCCGGTGAGGCGAACTACTACCGCAACGGCGGGATCATGCAGTACGTCCTGCGCTCGCTGCGGGGCACGGCCGCCTGATGGACCTGGGCCTGGGCGGTCGCGGGTACCTGCTCACCGGCGCGAGCCGGGGGCTGGGCCTGGCGACCGCCCGGGCCCTCGTCGCCGACGGGGCCCGCGTCCTCGTCAGCTCCCGCTCGTCCTCGTCGGTCTCCTCCGCCGTCGAGGCGCTGGGTGGCGCCCCGGCCGCGGCCGGGGTCGCCGCCGACCTGGCCGACCCCGGCGCGGCCGACCTCCTGGTCTCCCGTGCCCTCGAGGTGCTCGGCCGGGTCGACGGCGTGCTGGTCTCCGTCGGCGGTCCCGCGCCCGGCACGGTGCTCGGGACGCCGGAGGAGGCCTGGCGGGCCGGTGTCGACAGCGTGCTGCTCGGCCCCCTCCGGCTGGTCCGCGCGCTCGCGCCGCACCTCGGCGAGGGCGCGGCCATCGGCCTCGTCCTCTCCACCTCCGTGCGCCAGCCCATCGGCCACCTGGCCGTCTCGAACGGGCTGCGCCCCGGGCTGGCGATGACGGCCAAGGCGCTGTCCGACGAGCTGGGGCCGCGCGGCATCCGGGTGGTCGGGCTGATGCCCGGGACCATCGCCACCGACCGGATCACCGAGATCGAGGCAGCCTCCGGCGACCCCGCGAAGGCGCGCGCCCGCACGGAGGCCGGGATCCCGCTGGGCCGGGTCGGGCAGCCCGAGGAGTTCGGCCGGGTGGCGGCCTTCCTGCTCTCCCCCGCCGCCTCCTACGTCACCGGCACGATGGTCGCCGTCGACGGCGGCATCCTGCGGTCACCGTGACCGCACCGGTCCTGGTCGCCTGCGCGCACGGCACCCGCAACCCCACCGGACGGCGGCTGGTCGGCGAGCTCGCGCTGGCCGCGCGGCGGTTGCGCCCGGGCCTGGTGACGACGGCGGCCTTCGTCGACGTGCAGCCACCCACGGTCGTCGACGTCGTCGCCGGGCTGGCCGCCGACCGCCACCCCGCCGTCGTCGTCCCGCTGCTGCTGTCGGGCGGCTACCACGTGCACGTGGACATCGCCGGGGCCGTGGCGGCGCACTCCTCGGCCGTGGCCGCGCGCCCGCTCGGACCCGACCCGCGGCTGGCCGCGGTGCTGTCCGACCGGCTGGTCGAGGCCGGCGCCGACCCGGCCGACCCGCTGACCGCCGTCGTGCTGGCCGCGGCCGGCTCCAGCGACCCGCGGTCGGTCGCCGACGTCGAGGACACCGCCGACCTCCTGCGGCGCTCCTGGGCCGGGCCGGTGACCACCGGCTACGGCTCGGCCGCCCGGCCACCGGTCGCCGACGCCGTCACCGCGGCGCGCAGGGGTGGCGCCGAGCGGGTGGTGGTCGCGTCCTACCTGCTCGCCCCGGGGCACTTCCACGGCAAGCTGGCCGAGGCCGGCGCCGACGTCGTCACCGCTCCCCTGCTGCCCGACGAGCGCATCGCCGCCGTGCTCCTGGACCGCTACGACGCCGCCGTCGGGTGCCAGCAGCGCTAGAGGGGCACCGGGACCGGGTCAGCCGGGGTCGGGTCCGGTCGCCACGGGGCGGGCGGGGTCGGCCGACCACTGCGACCACGACCCCGGCCACAGCGCCGCCTCGATCCCGGCCTCCGTGAGCGCGGCCACCTCGTGCGCCGCGGTGACGCCGGAGCCGCAGTAGACGCCGACCGTCGTCCCCGGCCGCACGCCCAGCGCCGCGAACCGCTCGGCCAGGTCGGCGCGGAAGGTCCCGCCGGAACCGAGGTTCTCCACCGTCGGCGCGCTCACCGCGCCCGGCACGTGCCCCGCGCGGGGGTCGACCGGCTCGGCCTCGCCGCGGTACCGCTCCCCCGCCCGGGCGTCGAGGAGCACCCCGCCGCGCGCGGGCAGCGCCGCCGCCTCGTCGGCTGACAGCACGGGCATGCCGCCGCCGGTGAATACCACGTCCCCCGGCTCCGGGACGACGTCGCCGGTCACCAGCGCCCCGCCGGCGGCCGTCCACGCGGCCAGCCCGCCGTCGAGCAGCCGGACGTCGGCGAGGCCGCCCCAGCGCAGCAGCCACCAGGCCCGCGCGGCGGCCAGCCCGCCAGTGGCGTCGTAGGCGACCACGGCGTCGCCGTCCCGGATGCCCCACCGCCGGGCGGCGGCCTGCAGGTCGGCCACGGACGGCAGCGGGTGCCTCCCCTCGGCCGGCGACGGCGGCGCGGCCAGCTCGGTGTCGAGGTCGACGAACACCGCGCCGGGCAGGTGGCCGGCCAGGTACCGCTCGCGGCCGCGGTCGTCGCCCAGCGCCCACCGGACGTCGAGCAGCACGGGCAGCCGCGGTGCCGCCAGCAGGTCGGCGGCGTCGAGGAGAACGGCGCCCAGCACGCTCACCGGACGGCGAGCAGGCCGCGCAGCTCCTGGGTCAGCGCCTCGCGGGCGTCCCGGCGCCCCAGCCACGCGGCCGGCGTCGCCTGGAACAGCGAGATCTTCCAGCGACCGCCCTCGACGACCGCGACCACCGTGTGGATCGCGTGCAGCCCGGGGTCGATGTCGTCCTCGCCCGGCGGGATCATCCCGGAGTGGGCGTGCAGCACCGCCACGCCGTCCGCCAGCGAGCGCACCGACCGGACCACGCCGACGTAGGTCGCCGTCGGGTGGCTGCCGAAGACCCGCCGCAGGTCCGAGGCGATCGACAGCCGCCCGTTCACCGTGGTGCCGTCGTAGCCGACCATGTCCCCGTCGTCGGCGAACCCGGACGCGACGGCCGCGCCGCTGCGCCGGTTCCAGCCATCGAGGAAGGCGGCGTAGAGCGCGCGGATCTGGGCGTCGTGCGGATGGGCGGACGTCACGGAACTCCTCCTGGTGCTGCTGTGGCCAGAGGAACGCTAGTTGCTACGCCGCGCCGACCGTCCGACGCTCGCCGTCGGCGAACTGGGTCCGGTAGAGGTCGGCGTAGCGCCGCCCGAGCGCCAGCAACTCCGCGTGAGTACCCGACTCCACGATGCGACCGTCGTCGACGACGAGGATCTGGTCGGCGCTGCGGATCGTCGACAACCGGTGGGCGATCACCAGCGACGTCCGGCCGGCCAGCGCGGTGTCCAGCGCGTGCTGCACCGCCACCTCCGACTCGCTGTCGAGGTGTGCGGTGGCCTCGTCGAGGATGACGATCCCCGGCGCCTTGAGCAGCACCCGTGCGATCGCCAGCCGCTGCTTCTCCCCGCCGGAGAGCCGGTAGCCGCGGTCGCCGACCACGGTGTCCAGGCCGTCGGGCAGCGAGGCGATCAGGGCGGCGATCCGCGCGCCGGTCAGTGCCGACCACAGCTGCTCCTCGGTGGCCTCGGGCCGGGCGTAGAGCAGGTTGGCGCGGATGGTGTCGTGGAACAGGTGCGCGTCCTGGCTGACGACGCCGATCACCTCGCGCAGCGAGGCCAGGGTGGCCTGCCGGACATCGACCCCGCCGACCCGCACCGAGCCGCCGGTGACGTCGTAGAGCCGCGGCACCAGGTTGACGATCGTCGACTTGCCGGCGCCGGAGTGCCCGACCAGCGCCACCATGTGCCCCGGCTCGACGCGGAAGCTGACGTCGTGCAGCACCGCGGTCGGGCCGCCGTGCTCGGGCAGCGACACGTCCTCCAGCGAGGCCAGCGAGACGTCGGCGGCGGCCGGGTAGCTGAACGAGACGCCGTCGAACTCGATCGAGCGGTCGTGGGCCGGCACCGGCACCGCGTCGGGGGCCTCGTCGATCATCGGCGGCAGGTCGAGCACCTCGAAGACCCGGTCGAAGCTGACCATCGCGCTCATGACGTCGACCCGGACGTTGGACAGCGCCGTCAGCGGCCCGTACAGCCGCGACAGGAGCAGCGCGAGGGCCACGACGTCGCCCGGCGAGAGCGACCCGGTGAACGCCAGCCAGCCGCCCAGGCCGTAGACCAGCGCGGTGGCCAGCGCGGCGACCAGGGTGAGCGCGGTGAAGAAGGTGCGGCCGTACATGGCCGACAGGACGCCGATGTCACGGACGCGGGCCGCGCGGCCGCGGAAGGAGTCCGCCTCGACCTCGGGCCGCCCGAACAGCTTGACCAGCAGCGCGCCGGCGACGTTGAACCGCTCGGTCATCGAGGAGTTCATCGACGCGTTGAGCCCGTAGGACTCCCGGGTGATCTCCTGCAGCCGCTTGCCGATCCGTCGCGCGGGCAGCACGAACACCGGCACCAGCACGATCGACAGCAGGGTGATCTGCCACGACAGCGTGAACATCACGCCGGCGGTGAGCACCAGGCCGATCACGTTGGAGACGACCCCCGACAGCGTCGACGTGAACGCCTGCTGCGCGCCGATGACGTCGTTGTTGAGCCGGCTCACCAGCGCACCGGTCTGCGTGCGGGTGAAGAAGGCGACGGGCATCCGCTGCACGTGCTCGAAGACCCGGGCGCGCAGGTCGTAGATGACGCCCTCGCCGATGCGCGCGGAGTACCAGCGGGTGGCCAGGGAGATGGCCGCGTCGACGACGGCGAGACCGGCGATGAACAGCGCGATGCGGACCACGTCGCCGGCGGTGCCGTCGAGGCGGGCGATGCGGTTGACGATCTGCCCGGCCAGCAGCGGGGTGATGACGCCGATGACCGAGGACCCGACCACCAGCAGCAGGAAGAAGGTCAGCTCCCGACGGTAGGGCCGGGCGATGCCGAGGATGCGGCGGACCGTTCCCTTCGGCAGCTCGCGCGAGGTGACCGACGGGTCACGGCGGAACGACCGCATGGCGGCCATGGAGGTCATGGGACTGCTCATGGCGCGACCTCCTCCCCCGGCGACGGGTTCGGCCGGCGGCAGCGACAACAGCCGCCGGCCGTCCCCTGTTCCGGTCGCCTGCTCAGCGGCCCGCGAGCTCGGCCAGCCGCCGCGCCTGCGCGGCCCGCTCCGCGGCGTCCTGGCTCTCCGGGTCGTTGCGGACGGCTGAGCGCACCAGCGCCGCGGTCTCCCGGCCGGCGCCGACCGGCGGGGCGGTGAGTGCGGTCACCAGTCCGCGCACCGCCTCGTCGAGCCCGTCGGCCGGGACGACGGCGTTGGCCAGGCCCATCGTCAGCGCCTCGGCCGCCGCCACCGCCCGCCCGGTCAGGCAGATCTCCATCGCCCGCGAGTAGCCCACCAGCTCGGTCAGCGTGCTCGTGCCGGTGAGGTCGGGGACCAGGCCGAGGGTCGCCTCCGGCAGGCGCAGCGACGCGTCCTGGGTGAGCACCCGCAGGTCGCAGGCCAGCGCGAGCTGCGCGCCGGCCCCGATGGCGTGCCCCTGCACCGCCGCCACCGACACGATCCCCGGCGACCGGAGCCAGCGGAACCCGGCCTGGTAGGTCCGGATGCGCTCCTGGGCGAGCTCGGCGGACATCTGCCCGAGCTCGCCCAGGCCACCGGGGGTGGAGGGATCGGTGCTGAAGAGGCTGCGGTCCAGCCCCGCGGAGAAGGCGCGGCCGGTGCCCCGCACGACGACCACGCGGACGTCGTCGTCGAGGGAGGCACCGACCGCCGCCAGCGCCGTCCAGGTGGCCGGCGTCTGCGCGTTGAGTCGGTCGGGCCGGTCGAGCGTGACGGTGAGGACGGCGCCGTCGCGGGCGGTGCGGACCCAGCCGTCGGCGTCGGCCGCCGTCACGCGGTCTTCTTGTTGTTCCGGTTCGCTCCGCCACGGCTGCGCAGCGTGGCACCGGACTCCGACAGGAGCCGGTGCACGAAGCCGTAGGACCGGTTGGTGGACGTGGCGAGGGACCGGATGCTCTCCCCGCCGTCGTAGCGCTTCTTGAGCTCGTCGGCGAGGGACGTGCGGTCCCCGCCCGTGATCCGCTTGCCCTTGCCGAGGTCCGCCGTGCTCGAGTCGGCCATGACTCCCCTCCGTCGTCGCCGTCCGCGCCGGCGACGCCGGCCCGTCGGGTGCTCGTCCGCGTGGTGCCGCCGTCCCCGTGACGCCGGCCTCCCGCGTCGATGATCACCCAGACGACCGAGGTCGGCCACGCGAACGAGGGAATCGAGGGCGGCCAGGGGACCGGACACGTGCGCCGCCCGACGCCGTGGCCGGGCTCGGCGCGACCGGGGGACGGCACCTGGCCGCGCCGGGAGGTGCGCCGCCCGCGCAGGACGGCGGGCCGGTCGCGGGGCCGCAGGCTCCCGACCGGGACGCCGTGGCGGGGCTCAGCGTGACCGGGGGACGGCACCTGGCCGCGGTGTCGGCCGGAAGGCCGACGGAGTATTACGCCAGCTCGACGAGGTCGGCGAGGTCCTCGCTCCAGGCGTCCTCGGTGCCGTCGGGCAGCAGGATCACCTTGTCGGGGTCGAGCGCGCGCACCGCGCCCTCGTCGTGGGTGACCAGCACGATCGCGCCGGCGTAGGTGCGCAGCGCGTCGAGGACCTGCTCGCGGCTGGCCGGGTCGAGGTTGTTGGTCGGCTCGTCGAGCAGCAGCACGTTGGCGCCGGAGACGACCAGCGTGGCCATGGCCAGCCGGGTCTTCTCGCCACCGGAGAGCGTGCCGGCCCGCTGGTCGGCTGCGTCGCCGGAGAACAGGAACGCGCCGAGGATCCGCCGCAGCTCCGTGTCGGTGCTCTGCGGCGCGGCCGCCCGCATGTTCTCCAGGAGCGACCGGTCGTGGTCGAGGGTCTCGTGCTCCTGCGCGTAGTAGCCGATCCGCAGGCCGTGCCCGGGCCGCACCTCGCCCGTGTCGGGGACCTCGGCGCCGGCCAGCATGCGCAGCAGCGTCGTCTTCCCGGCGCCGTTGAGCCCGAGGACGACGACCCGCGCGCCCCGGTCGACGGCGAGGTCGACGTCGGTGAACACCTCGAGGGAGCCGTAGCTCTTCGACAGGCCCTCGGCGGTGAGCGGCGTCCTCCCGCACGACGCCGGCGTCGGGAACCGCAGCTTGGCCACCCGGTCCTGCACCCGCACGGCCTCGAGCCCGGCGGCCAGCCGCTGGGCGCGCTTGTCCATGCTCTGCGCGGCCTTGGCCTTGGTGGCCTTGGCGCGCATCTTGTCGGCCTGCGCGGAGAGTGCGTCGATCTTGCGCTCGGTGTTGGCCCGCTCCTGGCGGCGGCGGCGCTCGTCGGTCTCGCGCTGGGCCAGGTAGGCCTTCCAGCCGAGGTTGTAGACGTCGACGGTGGCCCGGTTGGCGTCGAGGTGCCACACCTTGTTGACGACGGCGTCGAGCAGCTCGACGTCGTGGCTGATGACGACCAGCCCGCCCTTGTGCGCGGCGAGGAACGACTTGAGCCAGGTGATCGAGTCGGCGTCGAGGTGGTTGGTGGGCTCGTCGAGCAGCAGCGTCTCGGCGTCGGAGAAGAGGATGCGGGCCAGCTCGACGCGGCGCCGCTGGCCGCCCGAGAGGGTGCGCAGCGGCTGGCCCATGACCCGGTCGGGCAGGCCGAGCGCGGTGCAGATCCGGGCGGCGTCGCTCTCCGCGGCGTAGCCGCCCAGGGCGGCGAACTGGTCCTCCAGGTGCCCGTACCGGCGGACGGCGCGGTCGCGCTCGGCGTCGTCGGCCGGCTCGGCCATGGCCACCTGTGCCTTGACCAGCCTGGCCTTGAGGACGTCGAGGCCGCGGCCGGACAGCACGCGGTCGGTGGCGGTGGTGTCGAGGTCGCCGCTGCGCGGGTCCTGCGGCAGGTAGCCGATCTCGCCGGTCACCTCGACCCTGCCGGCGTGCGGCAGGCGTTCGCCCGCGAGCGTGGTGAGCGTGGTCGTCTTGCCGGCGCCGTTGCGCCCGACCAGGCCGATGCGGTCACCGGCCTGCACGCGCAGGTTGATGTCGCCGAGGAGGATGCGGGCGCCGGCGCGCAGCTCCAGGCCGGTCGTCGTGATCACTGATCCCAGGGTAGGCGCTGTCGGCGCGGATCCCGAGCGGTTTGCCGGGTGACCTCCGCGGCACCTGCTGTCCACAGGCAGGGTGGGATCCGTTCCACCGCGCCGCCCGGGGCGTCACCATGCGGCCATGACCTCGACGGACGCACGCTGGGGCCTGCCGTGCCCGGTCTGCGGCACGCCCGCCGCACCGGCGCCCGCACCCTGCCCGACGTGCGGGCTGCCCGCCGTCGGTCAGGCGGCGACGGTCGTCGCGCGGCTGGGCGCGACGATCGAGGAGTTCGCCCGCGAGCGGGACGCGCTCGTCGCGACGCTCCGCGCGGCGGTTCCCGGCCGGGTCGTCACGGCCGCCGGGAGGGCGTCCACCCCGCCTGCCGCGGCCCGGGCGCCATTCCCGCCCGCCGCCCCACCGCCGGTCGCCCCACCGCCGGTCGCCCCTCCCCCGCCTCCCCCGCTCGCGCCGCTCCCGGCACCGCGCCGGCGGATCAGCCCGCAGCAGGTGCTGCTCGGCCTCGGTGCGCTGCTCGTGGTGGCCGCCGCCCTCGCCTTCGTGGCGGTCGCCTGGACCCGGCTCGGGGTGACCTTCCAGGCGGCGGTCATGGCCACCGTCACGGCCACCGCGATGGCGACGTCGGCCTGGACCGCGCGGCACGGCCTGCGGGCCACCGAGGAGGCACTCGCGGCCGCCGGTGCCGCGCTGCTGGCCGTCGACCTCGGGGCGGCGCACGCACGGGGGCTGTGGAGCGTCGACGCGGTGCCGGAGCGGCTGTGGGCCGGGCTCTCCTGCGCGACCGTCGCGCTCGTGGCGCTGGGGCTCGGGCGGCTGACCCGCAGCACCGTCACCTGGCCGGTCGTCGCCCTGCTGGCCGCCCAGCCGGTCGGGCTGCTGCTCCTGCCGGAGCCGGCGGCCGGGCAGGCCGCCGGGGCGGCGGTGGCCCTCGGGACGGCGCTGGCCGACGTCCTCGTGGTGCTGGTCCTGCGCCCGTCGCTGCACCGGCCGGCCCTCGCGCTCGCCGGGCTGTGGACGGCGGTCGGCGCCCTGCGCGGCGTCGGGGTGGCCTGGGAGCTCGGGCCGGTGCAGTCGTGGACCGCCACCGCCGTCCTGGTGACCGCCGGCGCGGTGACCGTCCCCCTCCTGCGCGAGCTCCGGCTCACCTCCGACCTGCGCCGGGTCGCCGCCGGCGCCGCCGGGCTGCCGGCCCTGGCGCTGAGCGGGTCGCTGGCCGGCGCGGGGTCCGCGGGGACGGAGGTGGCCGGGTCCGTGACCGGGGCCGGCCTCGGGCTGGTGCTGCTCACCGCCGCGGTGCCGGTGCGCTCGGCGCCCGCCGTGCTGGCCGGCCTGCTGAGCGGTGGCCTCACGCTGGCCGGTGCCGGCACCGCGGTGCTCGCCGCCGCCGGCCACACCGACCTGCTGGCGCTGCTGCTCCTCGCCGCCGCCGTGCCGGCGACGCTGGCCGCCCTGCTGCGACCGGAGGTCCGCCTCGCGGCGACGGGCACGGCCCTCGCTCTCCCCGGCCTGGCGGTGCTGCTGGCCACCGAGGCCGGGCTGCTGGTCCCCGCGGTCGCGGGCCTGCTCCTCGCGCTGCTCGCCGCGGTGGCCTTCGGCGTGGCCGCGCTCCGGGCGCGGTGGCCCGAGGAGGCGGCCGCGGCCGCGGTCGGCGCGGGCGGCGGCCTGCTGGCGGGCGCGGTCGCCGGCACCGCCGGGGCCTGGGGGCAGGTCGGGATCGACCTCGCCGTCGCCGGGGCGGCCGCCGGCGTCTACGCCGTCGTCGCGCGGCGGCGGCCGGTGGCGGTGCTCGCCGTCGCCGACCTCGTCGTCGCCGGCTGGATCGCCGCGGCCGGGGCCGACGTCCGGACGCCGGAGGTCTACTCGCTGCCCGCCGCCGCCGGCCTGCTGCTCCTCGCGCTGCCGGCGCTGCGGGCACGGGCCGGTTCCTGGGCGGCGGAGGGCGGGGCGGTGGCGGTCGCGCTGGCGCCCTCGGCGATGGTGGTCGTGACCGACCCGACGGCGCTGCGCCTGGTCCTGGTGGTCGCCGCGGCGACCCTCCTGACCGTGGCGGGCACGCTCACCCACCGGCAGGCGCCCTTCGTGGTCGGCGCCGCGACGCTGGCCTTCGTGGTCCTCGGCCGGCTGTCGTCCTACGCGCCGCTGGTGCCGCGCTGGGTCACCCTCGCCACCGCCGGCCTGCTGCTGCTGGTCGTGGGCGCCACCTACGAGCGCCGCCGGCAGCAGGCACGGGAGGCCGTCGCCTGGGTCGCGCAGATGCGCTGACGGCTCCGGGCCGCCCGGCCTGCCCGGGCCGCCGGCTGCCCCTAGCGTGAGGGGCCGGGGGCGACGGGAGGGGGACGGCGATGGCGTCTGCGCCGCGGCCCCCGCTGCCCTACCCCGGGTCGCCGCCGCGCGGGACGGCACCGCCACGCGACCCGGTCGCGCGGCTGCGGCCACCCCAGGTCCTGCTGGCCGTCGGCGTGGTGCTGCTGGTCGCGGCGGGTGTGGCCGGGCCCGCACTGGTCGGTGACGGTGCCGCACGCACCGGGGTCCTCGTGCTCGCGGCCCTGGCCGCGGCGGCGTCCGCGTGGGCGGGGCGCACGCCGCTGCGCAGCACCGAGGAGGCCTGCGCCGCCGCCGCGGCGGCGCTGGCCCTCACCGGCGCCGCCACCGGCGACCGGCCCCTCGACGGCGGTCCGGTACCGACGCTGGTCCTCGCCGCCGTGCTCGTCGGCCTGCGCGTGCTGCGGCCGCGTCCGCTGACCTGGCCGCTCGCCGCGTGGGTCGCCCTGCAGGTCGCCGTGCTGCGGTCGCTGGACCTCGTCGCCGGCGGCCCGCGCTCGGCGCTGCTGCTGGCGGTCGCGCTGACCGGCCTCGCGGTCACCCTCGCCGGGCGCCCGCGGCTGGCCCGGATCGCGCTGCTGACCACCGCGCCGTGGTGGGCGGCCGGGGTCACCGGTGGGCTGGTGAGCGCGGCGACGGACAGCGGCCCGGCGCGCTGGCTGCCGGCGGTGCTCACCGTCGCCGTGGCGGCCGCCCTGCTGCCGGTGCGGCTGGACCGGTCGGTGGGGTCGCTGCTCGGGCCGCCGCGGGCGGTGCCCGTGCTCGCCGGGCTCGTCGCCGGCGGGGCCGTCGGTGCCGCGCTGTCCACCGACGGGCCGGTCCCCCTGCCCCTGGCCGGCCTGCTCGGGGTCTACCTCGTCGCGGTGGCCGCGGCCACGCTGGAGGGCTGGCGCCGGGGCCTGCTGCTGCCCGCGGCCGAGGCGGCCGGGGGCGTGCTCGTCGCCCTGTCGGTGGCGCAGCTGGTCGCGGCCGCGCGGTGGCCGGCGCTGGTCCTGCTGCTGGTGCTCACCGCGCTGCCCGCGGTCGGCGTGGCCGCCGTGCGCCGCGACGAGCGCCCGACCGCCGTGCCCACCGCGGTCGGCTGCCTGGCCGCGGCGGCGCTCCTGGCGGTCCCGGCCGGGCTCCTGGGGACCGCGGCGTCCGCGGCCGCCCTGACCGCGCTGTTCGCCGCCACGCTGGCCGCCCGCCCCGGCATGGCCGCCGACGTCCGCGGTCCGACGGGCGCGGCCGGCGCCGCGTGCGCCGCCACGGCACTCGTCGTGCTCGCCGTCGTCGCGGCCTGGGCACAGCTCGCGCTGCACCTGGCGGTGCAGGGTGCGCTGACCTACGCGTGGGCGAGGCTGCTGGCCCGGCAGCCGGGGACGGGAGCGCGGGACGAGGCCGGGTCCACCAGGCGGGTCGGCGCGGCGCAACTGGTGGCCGCGGCGTGGACCTGCGCGGCGCTGGCCGGGGCGACGACCGTGGAGGCCTGGAGCCTGCCGGCCGCCGCGGGGCTGCTGCTGGCCGCCGGTCCGGAGCTGTCCCGCGGGCCGTCCTGGCCTGCGTGGGGCCCGGGGCTGGTCGTCGCGGCGGCGCCCTCGACCGTCGCCGCGGTGGTGCAGCCGGGCGCCCTGCGGCCGGTGCTGGTGCTGCTGGTGGCCGCGGCGGTCATGGCGCCGGCGGCGCGCGCCGCGCTCCGGGCGCCCCTGGTCACCGGGGCGGCCACCGCCGTCACCCTGGCCCTCGGGCTGGTGGTGGTGGCGCTGCCGCTGCCGCTGGCCGGCGTGCTCGTCGTCGGCACGGCGCTGCTCGTGCTGGGCGCCCGCCGGGAGTCCCACCCGGTCGCTGGGTTCGGCGCGCGGCTGTCGGAGATGCGCTGACCGCCGGTTGCCGGGGGCGGACGGTCAGCGCGGCCCGGGGTCCGGCGTCCGGGTGACGTCGGCCCCGCCACCGGCGGAGGGGTGCCGGCCGGCCGCCGCCAGGTCGGCCAGCTGCAGGGTCCGCGTGACGTCGCTCGGGGACACCACGCCGACCACGCGGCCGCCGTCGAGGACCACCGCCCGCCCGTCGCTGCAGCCCTGCATCCGGCCCAGCAGGTCGAGCAGCGGCTCCTCCGGGCGGGCGGTCGGGATCTCCGACGGCGGACACGCGACGTCGCGCAGCCGCGTCGTCGGCCGGACGTCCGCCGGCACCGACCGCAGCCGGTTGAGGGTGACCAGGCCCACCAGCGCGCCGCCGCGGTCGACCAGCGGGTAGGTGCTGAACCGGTGCACGAGCGCCACCTCGTGCAGGAACTGCTCGACCGGCTGCTCCGGGTCGGCGAGCAGCACCGGGCCGCTCATCACCCGGCCGACCGCCAATCCGCCGAGCCGCGCCGACGCGTGGGCGTGCTGCTCCTCGGCGGTCGCGGCGTTGACCAGGAACAGCCCGATCAGCGCCAGCCACAGCCCGCCCAGCCCGCGGCCGGTGACCAGCTGGAAGGCGCCGAGGGCGACGAGCGCGAACCCGAAGAACCTCCCGGCCCGGGACGCCGTCACCGCGGAGGACCACGGGTCGCCGCGCCGCCACCACAGCAGCGCCCGCAGCAACCGCCCGCCGTCGAGCGGGGCCGCCGGGACCAGGTTGAACAGGGCCAGCGAGACGTTGATGACCGCGAGGTAGTCCAGGACGGCCACGGGCAGCCCCCCGGCGCCGGCCAGCCGCGCCAGGACGGCGGCCGCCATGAACAGCCCACCGAGGACGAGGCTGGTCAGCGGGCCGACGCCGGCGATGCGGAACTCCGCCCCGGGGGTCCGCGCGCCGCCGCGCAGCCGGGCCACCCCGCCCAGCAGCCACAGGGTGATGCCCTCCACCTCCACCCCGTTGCGCCGGGCGACCAGCGCGTGGGCCAGCTCGTGCGCCAGGAGCGAGGCGAGGAAGGCCGCCGCGGCCACCAGGGCGGCGGCCGCGTAGGCCAGCCCGCTGCGGCCGGGCAGGACCAGCGGGAACCGGCCCAGAGCCAGGCCGCCAGCGATGATCAGCACGATCACCAGGACGCTGGCGTTCACGCCGACCCGGATGCCGGCGATGCGGCCCAGGCGGAAGGTCTCGTTCATGCGGTGCTCCTCGAGCGGCGTGGGCGCACAGATCGCTGGCGCACTACCCGGTTGCCCGCCACGGACAACGTCCGTGCCCGGTCCAGGGTGAGCCGGTCCACCTCCGTGGCGACGACGTGCCACGTGCTGCCCCGGACGACGACTGCCCGCGCCCCGGAGGGCGCGGGCAGCGGTGAGGTCGTGACGCGATGGAACGGCCCCTCCGCAGGGCCCCGCCCCGAGCGTGCGAGGGGTGGGGGGCGGAGGGGTCCTTCGTCAGACGCGGAAGCCGAGCGCGCGCAGCTGCTCGCGACCGTCGTCGGTGATCTTGTCCGGGCCCCACGGCGGCATCCACACCCAGTTGATCCGGATGTCGTCGACCAGGCCGGGGCCGGGGCCGCCGGTCAGGGCGGTGCGCGCCTGGTCCTCGATGACGTCGGTCAGCGGGCAGGCCGCCGAGGTGAGCGTCATGTCCAGGATCGCGACGTTGTCGTCGTCGACGTCGATGCCGTAGACGAGGCCCAGGTCGACGACGTTGACGCCGAGCTCGGGGTCGACGACGTCGCGCATGGCCTCCTCGACGTCCTCGAGCAGCGCCGACTTGTAGGCCGGCAGGTCGCCCGGCGCGCCGTCGGTGGCCGGGGTGGCGTTCTCGGTGCTCTCGCTCATGCCTTCTGTCCTCCGGTCGGGATGGCGGGGTCGGCGACCGCCAGAGCGCGGGCGGATGCGTCCTTGAGGGCCATCCAGCTCATCAGCGCGCACTTGATGCGCGCCGGGTACTTCGACACCCCGGCGAACGCCACGGCGTCCTCCAGCTCGTCCTCGAGCTCCTCGGCCACCGCCGCGTCGCCCCTGCTGTGCATGAGGGTCGTGAAGTGGTCACCGGTGCCCAGCGCGTCGGTCACCGAGCGGCCGACCACCAGGTCGTACATCGCCGAGACCGACGCCTGGCTGATCGAGCAACCCATGCCCTCGTAGGACACGTCGGCGATCGTGTCGCCGTCCAGGTGCACCCGCAGCGTCACCTCGTCCCCGCAGGTGGGGTTGACGTGGTGCACCTCGGCCTCGAACGGCTCGCGCAGCCCGCGGCCGTGCGGGTTGCGGTAGTGGTCCAGGATGATGTCCTGGTACATCGACTCGAGCTGCATCAGGCGCGCTCCTCCTCCGGTGTCACCCCGAAGAAACGCTGCGCGGCCCGCACACCTTCCACGAGCGCGTCGACGTCGTCGTACCCGGTGTGCACGTAGAACGTCGCCCGCGTGGTCGCCGGGACGCCGTAGCGCCGGACCACCGGCCAGGCGCAGTGGTGCCCCACGCGCACGGCGATGCCGAGGTCGTCGAGCACCTGGCCGACGTCGTGCGGGTGGATGCCCTCGACGGTGAAGGAGACCGCGCCGCCGCGGGCCACGGTGTCGGGCGGGCCGATCACGGTGACGCCGGGGATGGCCTGCAGCTGCTCGAGGGCGTAGCCGGTCAGGGCCTCCTCGTGCGCCTGCACCCGGTCCATCCCGAGCGCCTGCAGGTAGTCGACGGCGGCACCCAGCCCGATCGCCTGCGCGGTCATCGGGACGCCGGCCTCGAAGCGCTGCGGCGGGGGCATGAAGGTGCTGCCCTCCATGCGCACGACCTCGATCATCGAGCCGCCCGTCAGGAACGGCGGCATCGCGTCGAGGACGTCGTAGCGGCCCCACAGCACGCCGATGCCGGTCGGACCCAGCATCTTGTGGCCGGAGAAGACGAGGAAGTCCGCGCCGAGGGTGGCGACGTCGACCGGCTGGTGCGGCACCGACTGCGCGCCGTCGACCAGCACCAGGGCGCCGACCTCGCGGGCCCGGGCGATGATCCCGTCCAGCGGGTTGATCGTGCCGAGGATGTTCGACTGCTGGGTGACCGCGACCAGCTTCGTCCGCTCGTTGACCACGGTGGCGAGGTCGGAGAGGTCGAGCCGGCCGCCGTCGGTGAGGCCCAGCCAGCGCAGCGTGGCGCCGGTGCGCTCGCACAGCTGCTGCCAGGGCACCAGGTTGGCGTGGTGCTCCATCTCGGTCACGACGATCTCGTCGCCCTGGCCGACGGCGTAGCGGCGGTGCGCCGGGTCCTTGGCCGTGATCGCGTTCGACAGCGAGTACGCCACGAGGTTGATCGCCTCGGTGGAGTTGCGCGTGAACACGACCTCCTCGGCCGGCGCACCGATGAAGGCGCCGATCCGCGCCCGCGCCGACTCGTAGGCGCCGGTGGCCTCCTCGGCCAGCTGGTGCGCGCCCCGGTGCGGGGCGGCGTTGATCCGCTCGTAGAAGTCGCGCTCGGCGTCCAGGACGCTGCGCGGCTTCTGCGAGGTGGCGCCGGAGTCGAGGTACACCAGCCGCTTCCCGTCGCGGACGGTGCGCGTCAGGATCGGGAAGTCCGCCCGGATCGCCTCGACGTCCAGCGGCAGCGGGGCCTCGTGCGCCCCGGTGCCGGGACGCGAGACGGTCTGGGTCACTTCATCTCCTCGCTGGCGCTCGTCGAGGCAGTGCCCCGGGTCGCCTCACTCATGGCGGACCTCGCGAGCTCGGTCACGCTGATGCGACCTCCGCGGCGGCCTTCTCGGCGCTCGCCTGCTCGTTGGAGTCCTTGACGTACGCGGCGTAGCCCTCGTCCTCGAGCTTGGCCGCCAGCTCCGGGCCGCCCTCGTCGACGACCCGGCCGGCGACGAACACGTGCACGAAGTCGGGCTTGATGTAGCGCAGAATCCGCGTGTAGTGGGTGATCAGCAGGACGCCGACGTCACCCTCCTCGCGGGTGCGGTTGACGCCCTCGGAGACGACCCGCAGGGCGTCGACGTCGAGGCCGGAGTCGGTCTCGTCGAGGATCGCGACCTTCGGCTTGAGCAGCCGCATCTGCAGGATCTCGTGGCGCTTCTTCTCCCCGCCGGAGAAGCCCTCGTTGACGTTGCGCTCGGCGAACGCCGGGTCCATCTCCAGGCCGGACATCTCGGTCTTGACGTCCTTGACCCAGGTGCGCAGCTTCGGGGCCTCGCCCTTGATGGCGGTGGCGGCGGTGCGCAGGAAGTTCGACACCGAGACGCCGGGGACCTCGACCGGGTACTGCATGGCCAGGAACAGGCCGGCGCGGGCACGCTCGTCGACGGTCATCGCGAGGACGTCCTCGCCGTCGAGGGTCACCGTGCCGCCGGTGATCGTGTACTTCGGGTGCCCGGCGATCGAGTAGGCCAGGGTCGACTTGCCCGACCCGTTCGGCCCCATGATCGCGTGCGTCTCGCCCGAGCGGACGGTCAGGTCGACGCCGCGGAGGATCTCCTTGGCGTCGTCACCCTCGCCCACGCTGACGTGCAGGTCGTGGATCTCCAGCACGGACACTTGTCTTCTCGCTCCTCAGTTCGCGGCCCGGTCGTCGGCGGAGGCCAGGGGGCGCGTGCCGTCGGCGTGCGTGTCGACGTACACGTCCTCCCCGTCCACGCGGACCGGGTAGACGTCGACCGGCTCGGTGGCCGGCAGGTTGGTGGGCTCGCCGGTGCGCAGGTCGAAGCACGACCCGTGCAGCCAGCACTCGATGGTGGGGGCGCCGCCGAACTCCTCGACGTCGCCCTCGGACAGCGGGACCTCGGCGTGCGAGCAGACGTCCTGGATCGCGTAGACGTCGCCCTCGAAGCGGACGACGGCCACGTCGATGTCAGCCAGCTCGACCCGCAGGGCGCCGTCCTCCGGCACCTCCGAGAGCCCGCAGACCCGCTCGAAGGCCATGGTCAGGCCACCTCGACCGGCTGCTCGTCGAGGGCGGGCAGCGCGCCCAGGCGGGTCTCGATCGAGCGCATCAGCCGGTCCTGCAGCTGGGGCAGCCCGATCCGCTGGACGACGTCGGCGAAGAAGCCGCGCACGACCAGGCGGCGGGCGGTCTCGGCGTCGATGCCGCGCGAGCAGAGGTAGAACAGCTGCTCGTCGTCGAACCGGCCCGTGGCGCTGGCGTGGCCGGCGCCGACGATCTCGCCGGTCTCGATCTCCAGGTTGGGCACCGAGTCGGCGCGGGCGCCGTCGGTGAGCACCAGGTTGCGGTTGAGCTCGTAGGTGTCGGTGCCGGTGGCCGCCGGGCGGATCCGGACGTCGCCGATCCACACCGTGCGGGCGCCCTCGCCCTGCAGCGCGCCCTTGTAGAGCACGTTGCTGGTGCAGTTGGGCACCGCGTGGTCGACCCAGAGCCGGTGCTCCTGGTGCTGGGTCTCGTCGGAGAAGTAGACGCCGAACAGCTCCGCCGTCCCGCCGGGGCCGGCGTACTGCACGTTGCTGACCAGCCGGACGAGGTCGCCGCCGAGGGTGACCACGACCTGGCTGAAGGAGGCGTCGCGGCCGACGACGGCGTCGAACTGCCCGCCGTGCACCGCGCCGGGCGCCCACTCCTGCACCGACACGACCTTCACCTGCGCGCCGTCGCCCACGAGGACGGCGACACCGCCGGCGTAGCGGGCCAGGCCGCTGTGGTCGAGGACGACGGTCGCCTTCGCGAACGCGCCGACCTCGACGACGAGCTGGCCCCACACGACCTCGCCCGGGTCGCCCGGGCTGCCGGTGCCGGCCAGGCCGAGGACGACCGGCCGGTCCAGCTGCACCTCCGCGGGCACCCGGACGACGGCCGCGCCGCCACTGCGCTGGCGGGCCAGCGCGGCGAGCCGGTCGACCGGCTCGGGCAGGCCCTTGAGCAGCGGGTCGTCGGCGTCGACGCTGGTGAGCTCGACACCGTCGGGCAGGTCGGTCGTCCAGGTCAGGTGCGCGTCGGACGGGGCGCCGTCGAGCAGCGGACGGACGCGGCGCATCGGGGTGAAGCGCCACTCCTCCTCCCGGCCGGTGGGCGCGGCGAAGGCGTCCGGGTCGGTCGAGGTGAACCGCTCGGACGGCGAGCCGGTGGGGACCGGCCCGCCGTGCGAGTGCGCACCCGGCGCGGCCTGCCCAGCGCTGCCGGTGCCGGCGGCCGGGGTGCTCGGCGGGCCGGCCTGCGCACCGACGCCCTCGGCGAACAGCTCGCCGGCGAGGGTGGCCGACTCGGTGGTGAGGCCGGTGGTGTTGGCGGGGGTGGTCTCTGCCGACATCAGCCGACGGCACCTTCCATCTGCAGCTCGATCAGGCGGTTCAGCTCGAGGGCGTACTCCATGGGCAGCTCGCGGGCGATCGGCTCGACGAACCCGCGCACCACCATCGCCATGGCCTCGTCCTCGGACAGACCGCGGCTCATCAGGTAGAAGAGCTGGTCCTCGCTGACCCGGGAGACGGTCGCCTCGTGGCCCATCGACACGTCGTCCTCGCGGACGTCGACGTAGGGGTAGGTGTCCGACCGGCTGATCGTGTCGACCAGCAGGGCGTCGCACTTGACCGTCGACTTCGAGCCGTGGGCACCCTCGTCGATCTGCACGAGGCCGCGGTAGGACGTCCGGCCACCGCCGCGGGCCACCGACTTCGAGACGATGGTCGAGGAGGTGTGGGGGGCGGCGTGCACCATCTTGGCGCCGGCGTCCTGGTGCTGGCCCTCGCCCGCGAAGGCGATGGACAGGACCTCGCCCTTGGCGTGCTCGCCGGTCATCCAGACGGCCGGGTACTTCATGGTGACCTTGGAGCCGAGGTTGCCGTCGATCCACTCCATGGTCGCGCCCTCGTGGGCGATCGCCCGCTTGGTGACCAGGTTGTAGACGTTGTTCGACCAGTTCTGGATGGTCGTGTACCGGCAGCGCGCGTTCTTCTTGACGATGATCTCGACGACCGCGGAGTGCAGCGAGTCCGACTTGTAGATCGGCGCGGTGCAGCCCTCGACGTAGTGCACGTAGGCGCCCTCGTCGACGATGATCAGCGTCCGCTCGAACTGGCCCATGTTCTCGGTGTTGATCCGGAAGTAGGCCTGCAGCGGGATCTCGACCTGCACGCCCTTGGGCACGTAGATGAACGAGCCGCCCGACCACACCGCGGTGTTCAGCGCGGCGAACTTGTTGTCGCCGGACGGGATCACCGTGCCGAAGTACTCGCGGAAGAGCTCCGGGTGCTCCTTGAGGGCGGTGTCGGTGTCGAGGAACAGGACACCCTGCTCCTCGAGGTCCTCGCGGATCTTGTGGTAGACGACCTCGGACTCGTACTGGGCCGCGACACCGGAGATCAGCCGCTGCTTCTCCGCCTCGGGGATGCCCAGCTTGTCGTAGGTGTTCTTGATGTCCTCGGGCAGCTCGTCCCACGAGGCGGCCTGCGCCTCGGTCGAGCGCACGAAGTACTTGATGTTCTGGAAGTCGATGCCGGACAGGTCCGAGCCCCAGTCGGGCATGGGCTTGCGGCCGAAGAGCTTGATGGCCTTGAGGCGGCGCTCGAGCATCCACTCGGGCTCGCTCTTGAGCGCCGAGATGTCGCGGACGACCTCCTCGGACAGACCCCGCCGGGCGGTGGACCCGGCCACGTCGGTGTCGGCCCAGCCGTACTGGTAGCGGCCGAGCTGGTCGATCTGCTCGTCCTGCGTCAGCGGCGTGCCGGCCACCGGCTGCTGCGTGCTGGTCATGCGGGCGTCCTCTCCCGGTCGTTCGTGGGGGTGGTGCTGGTGGACGGTGCGGTGCGCGGGACCCGCGCTGCTCGCTCACCTGGTACAGGGCCCGCGGCCAGGGATCTGTTCCCCCCGCGGGTGTGGTCCGGGCCGCTGCCGGCCGGCCCGTTCCCCGGCCGTCGCGGGCCGGGGATGTGGGTGGTGCAGACGCCGTCGCCGTGGGCGATGGTGGCCAGGCGCTGGACGTGCGTACCCACCAGCCGGCCGATCACCGCCGTCTCGGCCTCGCACAGCTGCGGGAACTCCGCCGCGACGTGCGCCACCGGGCAGTGGTGCTGGCAGAGCTGCCCGCCGCCGGAGATCGCCGAGGCCGAGGCAGCGTAGCCCTCGGTCGTGAGCGCCTCGGCGAGTGCCTGCGCCCGGTCGACCGGGGCGCCCGCGGCGCGGGCGACGGCGTCCGAGGCGCGCTGCTCCAGCCCGGCGAGCTGCGCCTCGGCGACGGCGCGGACGGCGTCCGGCCCGCCGGAGGCGGCGACGTAGCGGAGCGCGGTGAGCGCCAGGTCGTCGTAGGCGTGCCCGAACCCGGAGCGGCCGGCGTCGGTGAGGTGGAAGCGCCGGGCGGGCCGGCCCCTCCCCCGGTGCGCACCCGACGTCGCGCGCTCCTCGACCCGCCCGCGCGCGGCCAGGGCGTCGAGGTGGCGCCGGACGGCGGCCGGGCTGATGCCCAGCCGGCCGGCCAGCTCGCTGGCTGTCTGCGGACCGTGCTCGAGCAGCAGCGCGGTCACGCGGTCGCGCGTGCGGACGTCGTCGGCCCGCACCGTCCCCACCTGCGCCGCGTCGCTTTCCACAACACGATTGTGACCTATATCGGGGGGCCCGCAAGGAAGGTGCACCTAACCCGGACCACCCGTCCCCGTCCCGGACCGGGCAGTGGAAGGACCCCGTCCCCCTCACTCCTCGCGAGCTCGGGGCGAGCCTCCGGACGGGGCCGTGGGGCGGGTCGCACTCGGCCCCGCTGCAGCGTCCCGCCGCGAGCGTGGGAGCGGGGCAGCGGGGACCTTCCTCGCTCCCGGCGAACAGGACGCGCCCGTCCGCGCGGCTAGCATCGGGACGTGCAGGTCACCCCCTCGCTCGTCTCGCGGGTCGCCCTCGTCAACCTGGTCGCGAACGGTGCGATCGTCGTCACGGGCGGGGCCGTCCGGCTCACCGGTTCCGGCCTGGGTTGCCCGACGTTCCCCACGTGCACCGAGGAGAGCCTGGTCACCACGCCCGAGATGGGCGTCCGCGGGGTCATCGAGTTCGGCAACCGCACGCTGACCTTCGTGCTCGCCGCCGTGGCCCTGGCCGTGGTCGTGGCCGTCTGGCGGTCGTCCCGCCGCGACCTGCGCCCGCTGGCCCTGCTCAGCTTCCTGGGCATCCCGGCCCAGGCCGGCCTCGGCGGGGTCACGGTGCTCACCGGACTCAACCCGTGGACCGTCGCCGCGCACTTCCTGATCTCCACGGTGCTCATCGCGATCGCGACCGTCCTGTGGCTGCGGTCGCGGGAGCCCGGCGTCGGCCGGCCGCTGGTCCGCCGTCCGCTCGCCCTCCTGGTCCGGGGCATCGCCGCGGTCACCGCCGCCGTCCTGGTGCTCGGCACGCTCGTGACGGGCAGCGGGCCGCACAGCGGCGACGTCGACGAGGACGACGTCCCGACCGGCGATCGCATGGGCTTCGACCTGGAGACGATCAGCCAGGTGCACGCCGACGCCGTCTTCCTGCTGGTCGGCCTGACCGTCGCGATGCTGGTGGCGCTGCACGCCACCGACGCCCCCGGCCGCGTCACGCGCGCCGCGCGCGACCTGCTGGTCGTCCAGCTCGCCCAGGGGCTGGTCGGGTTCGTCCAGTACTTCACCGGGCTGCCGGTCGTGCTGGTGCTCCTGCACATGCTCGGCGCGGTGCTGGTCACCGTGTTCACGGCCCGGCTGGTGTGGTCGGTGCGCGGGCCGGCGAGCGAGCAGCCGCTCGACACCGCCGCCGTCCGCGCCACCGCCACCCGCTGACGACACCGCGGCCGGGCGACCGTTCCCTGGCGCGCTGAGCCCCCCGCACCGAGATGCGCCCGAGCGCGGTCATCCGGGTCCGAGGACGACGCTGCGCCGCATCTCGACGGACACGACGGCGGCCCCGTCCCGGGCCCGCCACGGGGCCTGCGCGCGGTGGGGGTGAGGGGGTCCTTCCTCAGACGAGGACGTCGACGATGATCGCGACGGAGAGCAGCGCCATGTAGCTGATCGAGATGTGGAACAGCTGCATCGGGCGGGTCTCGTCGCCGCGGCGGATGCGGCCGAGCAGCCGGTGCGCCTCGACGACGAACCAGACGCCCAGCGCGGCGGCGGCGGCGGTGTACAGCGGCCCGATGCCGATCGAGGCACCGACCGGCCAGAGCAGCAGCGAGACCGCGACGGTCAGCCAGGTCCAGGCGACGGTCTGCCGGCCCACCGACAGCGCGGTCGCGACGACCGGCAGCATCGGGACGTCGGCGCGCGCGTAGTCGGTGCGGAACCGCATGGCCAGCGCCCAGAAGTGCGGCAGCTGCCAGCAGAAGACGACGCCGAAGAAGACCACCGCCGGCCAGGCGAGCGAGCCGGTGACCGCGGCCCAGCCGATGAGCACCGGCGCGGCCCCGGGCACCCCGCCGAACAGCGTCGAGTGCCGGGTGTGCCGCTTGAGCACCATCGTGTAGACGACGGCGTAGTAGGCGATCGCCCCGGCGGCCAGGAACGCAGCCAGCGGCGTCGTCGCCAGGTACAGCAGGGCGACCGACACCACGCTGAGCACCAGGCCGAAGAGCAGCGCGGCGGGCGGCGTGACCTCGCCCGTCACCAGGGGCCGCCGCTCGGTGCGGTGCATCAGCCGGTCGATGTCGCGGTCGTACCAGCAGTTGAGGACGTTGGCCGCCCCCGCCGCCAGGGTCCCGCCCGCCATCGTGGCGCCCAACAGGCCCCACGACGGCCAGCCACCGGCCGCCAGCATCATCGCCGGCAGGGTCGTGACGAGCAGGAGCTCGATGATCCGCGGCTTGGTCAGCGCCACGTAGGCCCGCAGGACGGCGGGCAGCCGCCGGGCGGAGACGACCGGTCGCTCGGAGATCGCCGTCACCGGGCGGTCTCTCCCGTGCGCGGGCACGGGTGCCGGGGCACCACCGAGCAGGAAGACAGCACGGAGGTCCCTTCGAACCGGGGATGGATCGGGTCCCACTGTAGCCCGCGGCCACTCCGGGGACGGCTCGGGATGACTAGGGTCCGATCACGTTGACGCTGCGGGAACAGCGGGTAGGGCCGTCGGTGACGACGACGGACGTCTCGGGTCAGCGACGCCCGGAGGCACGGCGCCCTGCCGGGCACCGAACCGCGTCACCCGCCCGGGAGCACGGGACACCGGTCCCCCGGACGGCCCCGTACACGGCCGACCTCGAGGAGCACCGCCCGACATGGACACCAACGCGACGGACACCCGGAGCACCGAGTCCGAGGCCCCCGCCGAGGCCGCGACCGACACTCCCACCGGCTCGCCGCGCCAGCCGCACCCGACGCTGCCCGACGACCTCGGCGACCTCGACCGCCGGGCCATCGACACCGCCCGCGTGCTGGCCATGGACGCCGTCCAGAAGGTCGGCAACGGCCACCCCGGCACCGCGATGAGCATGGCGCCCACCGCCTACCTGCTCTTCCACAAGTGGCTGCGGCACGACCCCACCGACGCGAACTGGGCCGCCCGCGACCGGTTCGTCCTGTCGATGGGCCACTCGAGCCTGACGCTGTACGTGCAGCTGTACCTCTCCGGCTACGGCCTGGAGCTCGAGGACCTGCAGGCCCTGCGCACCTGGGGCTCGAAGACGCCCGGCCACCCCGAGGTCAACCACACCCCCGGCGTGGAGACGACGACCGGTCCATTGGGCCAGGGCGTCGGGAACGCCGTGGGCATGGCGATGGCCGCCCGCCGCGAGCGCGGCCTGCTCGACCCCGACACCCCCGAGGGCGAGAGCCTCTTCGACCACACCATCTGGGCCTTCGCCTCCGACGGCGACCTGGAGGAGGGCGTCAGCGGCGAGGCCTCCTCGCTGGCCGGCACCCAGCAGCTGGGCAACCTGGTGCTCGTCTACGACGACAACCGGATCTCCATCGAGGACGACACGACCGTCGCCTTCACCGAGGACGTCGGCAAGCGCTACGAGGCCTACGGCTGGCACGTGCAGCACGTCGACGACGGCGAGGACCTCGCTGCCGTGGACGCCGCGTTCGCCGCCGCCAAGGCCGAGACCGGCCGCCCGTCGATCATCGTGCTGCGGACGATCATCGCCTGGCCGGCGCCCAACAAGCAGAACACCGGCGCCGCGCACGGCTCGGCGCTCGGCGACGACGAGGTGCGGGCCACCAAGGAGCTCCTGGGCTTCGACCCGGAGCAGACCTTCCAGGTCGACGACGAGGTCCTCGCCCACGCCCGCTCGGTCGTCGAGGAGGGCCGGCAGGAGCACGCCGAGTGGCAGCAGCGCTTCGACGCCTGGACGCAGGCCGAGCCCGAGCGCGCCGCCCTCCTGGAGCGCATGGGCGAGCGCCGGCTGCCCGAGGACTTCGCCGAGGCCCTGCCCACCTTCGACGCCGACCCGAAGGGCGTGGCCACCCGCAAGGCGTCGGGCAAGGTGCTCGCCGCCCTCTACCCGGCACTGCCCGAGCTGTGGGGCGGGTCGGCCGACCTGGCGGAGAGCAACAACACCGCCGTCGAGGGCGAGCCGTCGTTCCTGCCCGCCGACCGCCAGACGAAGATGTGGAACGGCGGCCCCTACGGCCGGACCCTGCACTTCGGCGTCCGCGAGCACGCCATGGGCGCGATCATGAACGGCATCGCGCTGCACGGCGGCACCCGCGTCTACGGGGGCACCTTCCTCACCTTCTCCGACTACATGCGCGGTGCGGTCCGGCTGGCCGCGCTCATGCAGCTGCCGGTCACCTACGTCTGGACGCACGACTCGATCGGCCTCGGCGAGGACGGCCCGACGCACCAGCCGATCGAGCACTTCGCCGCGCTGCGCGCGATCCCCGGCCTCGACGTCGTCCGCCCGGCCGACGCCAACGAGGTGGCCGTCGCCTGGCGCACGGTGCTGGAGAACAGCGACCGCCCGGCCGGCCTGCTGCTGTCGCGGCAGAACCTGCCGGTGTTCGACCGGGCCCGGATGGGCTCGGCCGAGGGCACCGCGCGCGGCGCCTACGTGCTGGCCGACGCCTCGAGCGGCGACCCCGAGGTGATCCTGCTGGGCACCGGCTCGGAGGTGCAGATCGCCGTGGCCGCGCGCGAGCGGCTGGAGGCCGACGGCGTCCCGACCCGCGTGGTCTCGGTGCCCTGCGTCGAGTGGTTCGCCGACCAGGACCAGGCCTACAAGGACGAGGTGCTGCCGCCGACGGTCCGCGCCCGCGTGAGCGTCGAGGCCGGCGTCCCCATGGGCTGGCGGGAGTTCGTCGGCGACGCCGGGCGGATCGTGGGCCTGACCCACTACGGCGCCAGCGCCGCCTACTCCGTCCTCTACGAGCAGTTCGGGCTCACCGACGAGGCCGTCGTCACCGCCGCCCGCGAGAGCATCGAGGCGGCCCGTTCCGGCGCCGCCGTCCCGGCGGGCCCGGTCGCCGCGACCGGCGGCCTGCCCCACCCGACCGGCGACCGCTGAAGAAGGTGACAGGACCCCACTGCCCCCCACCACTCGCACGCTCGCGGTGGGCCCCTGCAGTGGGGCCAACTCCACAATTCGCACGCTCGCGGCGGGACCCTGCAGGGGGCCGCACACCAC
The DNA here is from genome assembly GCF_041018925.1 of Geodermatophilus maliterrae. NCBI lineage: Bacteria > Bacillati > Actinomycetota > Actinomycetes > Geodermatophilales > Geodermatophilaceae > Geodermatophilus > Geodermatophilus maliterrae. Next base: position 38,980 of record NZ_JBFNXQ010000014.1, on the reverse strand, counting down.
CAGTCCGGGAGGAACCTGACCATGGCACAGAACGAGAAGCTGGCCGAGCTGTCGGAGGCCGGCGTCGCCGTCTGGCTCGACGACCTGTCCCGCGACCGCATCCGCAGCGGGAACCTGCAGTCGCTGGTCGACGAGCACTCCGTCGTCGGCGTCACCACGAACCCGACCATCTTCGCCGCGGCGATCAGCGGGTCGGACTCCTACGACGACCAGCTGCACGCGATGGCCGTCCGGAAGGTGAGCGTCGAGGAGGCGCTGCGCACCATCACCGCCGCCGACGTCCGCGACGCCTGCGACCTGCTGGCGCCGGTCGCCCAGCGGCAGCCCGGGGACGGCCGGGTGTCGCTCGAGGTCGCCCCCGGCCTCGCGCACGACACCGACGCGACGGCCGCCGAGGCCGCCCACCTGTGGTGGCTGGTCGACCGGCCCAACCTGTTCATCAAGATCCCGGCGACCGAGGAGGGGCTGTCGGCGATCACCACCTCGATCGCCCGCGGCATCAGCGTCAACGTCACCCTCATCTTCAGCCCCGAGCGGTACCGCGCCGTCATGGACGCCTACCTGTCCGGGCTGGAGCAGCGGCTGGCGGAGGACCCCGACGCCGAGCTGTCGCACATCGCCTCGGTGGCGTCCTTCTTCGTGTCGCGCGTCGACACCGAGATCGACAAGCGGCTGGAGAAGGCCGGGGCCGACCCCTCGCTCAAGGGCAAGGCCGCGCTGGCCAACGCCCAGCTCGCCTACCAGGCGTACGAGGAGGTCTTCTCCTCCGACCGCTGGAAGGCGCTGGAGGACGAGGGGGCCCGCCCGCAGCGGCCGCTGTGGGCCTCGACCGGCGTGAAGAACCCCGACTACCCCGACACCCTCTACGTCAGCGAGCTCGTCGCCCCCGGCACGGTGAACACCATGCCGGAGAAGACGCTCATGGCCTACGCCGACCACGGCAGCCCCGGCACCCCGGTGCAGAAGACCTACGAGGAGGCCGCCGCGACGATGAAGGCGGTCGCCGATGCCGGGGTCGACCTCGACGACGTCTTCCGGGTGATCGAGGACGAGGGCGTGCAGAAGTTCGCCGACTCGTGGGACGAGCTGACCGCCTCGGTGCGCGAACAGCTGGAGGACAAGGCGTGACCTTGCGGGTCCTCAGCAGTGGTCTCGAGGTCCCGGAGGTCGTCCGCACCCAGCTGGCCGACGACGACGTCGCCGCCCGGCTGGTCGGCAAGGACGTCACCCTCTGGGGCCCCGAGGCCGAGGCCGAGGCGTCCGTGCGCCTCGGCTGGCTCGACCTGCCGGCGACCAGCCGGGAGCTGCTCGCCCGGCTGACCGGGCTGCGCGCCGAGCTGGCCGCCGAGGGCCTGGACCGGGTGGTCCTCGCCGGGATCGGCGGCTCGTCGCTGGCGGCGGGTGTCGTCTGCCGGACGGCGGGCGTGCCGCTGGTCGTGCTCGACACCACCGACCCCGGCCAGGTCGCCGCGGCGATGACCGACCTCCACCGCACCGTCGTCGTGGTCAGCTCGAAGTCCGGCGGCACGGTGGAGGCCGACAGCCACCGGCGCGCGTTCCTCGCCGCCTTCGCCGAGGCCGGGCTGGACGACACGCAGGTGGGCCGTCGGTTCGTCGTCGTCACCGACCCGGGCTCGCCGCTGGCGGAGACCGCGGCGGCCATGGGCGCCCGCGCGGTCTTCCTCGCCGACCCGCACGTCGGCGGCCGGTACAGCGCGCTGTCGGCCTTCGGCCTGGTGCCCGCGGCGCTGGCCGGCGTCGACGTCACCCCCCTGCTCGACGACGCCGCCGACCTCGCCGAGCACCTGGCCGAGCCGGGGAACGCGGCGCTGGAGCTGGGCGTGGCGATCGGTGCCGGCTTCCGCACCGGCCGGGACAAGATCGCGCTGGTCGACGGCGGGACCCGCGGCGACGGCACGCGGATCGAGGGCTTCGGCGACTGGGTCGAGCACCTCGTCGCGGAGTCCACCGGCAAGCAGGGCCGCGGTGTGCTGCCCGTCGTCCTGGAGTCGGTCGACGCCCCCGGGGTGGCGGCGCCGGACGCGCTGCTCGCCGTCGTCGGCGGCGGCCCGGTGGAGGGCCGGCCCTCCGTCGGCGTCACCGGCCCGCTCGGTGCGCAGTTCCTCGGCTGGGAGTACGCGACGGCGGTGGCCGGGCGGGTGCTCGGGATCAACCCGTTCGACCAGCCGGACGGAACCGGCAGCAGGGAGGACACCGCCCGCATCCTCGACGGCGGGCCGCCCGACAAGCGGCCGGTGACCACGCTGGGCGCGGTGCGGCTGCACGCCTCCGGCGGCGTGCTCGACGGCGTCGACCTGTCGCAGACCGACGGGCTCACCCTGGCCCTCGACGCGCTGCTGGCCGCGGTGCCGCCGCGGGGGTACCTCGCGGTCACGGCCTACCTCGACCGGCAGGCCGACGCCCGGGCCGGGGAGCTGCGGGCCGCCCTGGCCCGGCGCAGCCGGCACGCGGTGACCTTCGGGTGGGGGCCGCGGTTCCTGCACTCCACCGGCCAGTACCACGCGGGGGGCCCGCAGGTCGGCGTGCACCTGCAGCTCACCGGCGCGGTGGCGCAGGACCTGCCCGTCCCCGACCGGCCGTACTCCTTCGGCACGCTGCAGGCCGCGCAGGCCGCCGGCGACCGGCAGGCGCTCGCCGACCGGCAGCGGCCGCTGCTGCACCTGCACCTGACCGACCGGTCCGCGGGCATCGACCAGGTGCTGCGCGCCGCCGCCTGACCCCGTGCCCGGCCGGGGGCCGTCCCCCGGCGGGCGCCCCTGCACCACCCTCGAGGAGGGCCCATGTTCCCCAACCCGCTCCGGGACCCGCGCGACCGGCGGCTGCCGCGCGTCCCCGAACCGTGCGCCCTCGTGGTCTTCGGCATCACCGGCGACCTGGCCCGCAAGAAGCTGCTCCCGGCCGTGTACGACCTGGCCAACCGGGGGCTGCTGCCCACCAACTTCGCCCTGCTGGGCCTCGCCCGGCGCGACTGGGGCAACCAGGACTTCGCCGAGCTCGCCCGCGACGCCGCCCGCAAGGCCGCCCGCACCCCGTGGCGCGAGGAGGTCTGGGAGCGGCTGGCCGCCAGCGTCCGCTTCGTCCAGGGCTCCTTCGACGACGACAACGCCTTCGACGAGCTGGCCGCCACGCTCGACGAGCTGGAGGGCAGCCACGGCATCGGCGGCAACGCGGCGTTCTACCTGTCGATCCCGCCGGCGATGTTCCCCGTCGTGCTCAAGCAGATGCAGCGCACCGGCATGGCCGAGAGCACGCCCGACCGGTGGCGGCGGGTCGTCGTCGAGAAGCCCTTCGGCAACGACCTCGCGTCCAGCCGGGAGCTCAACGAGCTGGTCGACTCGGTGTTCAGCGCCGAGGACGTCTTCCGGATCGACCACTACCTGGGCAAGGAGACCGTCCAGAACCTGTTGGCGCTGCGGTTCGCCAACACGCTGTTCGAGCCGGTGTGGAACGGCCACCACGTCGACTCGGTGCAGATCACCATGGCCGAGGACGTCGGCATCGGCGGCCGCGCGGGCTTCTACGAGCGGACCGGCGCCGCCCGCGACGTGCTGCAGAACCACCTGCTGCAGCTGCTGGCGCTGACCGCCATGGAGGAGCCGGTCGAGTTCTCCGCCGACGAGATCCGCACCGAGAAGCTCAAGGTGCTGCGGGCGGTGTCGCTGCCCGAGGACCTGCGCACCTTCGCCGTCCGTGGCCAGTACGAGCAGGGCTGGCTGGCCGGCCAGCGGGCCACCGGCTACCGGCAGGAGGAGGGCGTCGACCCGGCCTCGAACACGGAGACCTTCGCCGCGGTCCGGCTGGGCGTGGAGACCCGCCGCTGGGCCGGCGTGCCGTTCTACCTGCGCACCGGCAAGCGGCTGCCGCGCCGGGTCACCGAGATCGCGCTGGTGTTCAAGCGCGCGCCGCACCTGCCCTTCGCCGACACCGACACCGAGGAGCTGGGCAACAACCAGCTGGTCGTGCGCGTGCAGCCCGACGAGGGGGTCACCCTCAAGTTCGGGTCGAAGGTCCCCGGCAGCGTCATGGAGGTCCGGGACGTGTCCATGGACTTCCTCTACGGCGAGCAGTTCACCGAGGCCAGCCCCGAGGCCTACGAGCGACTGCTGCTCGACGTGCTGCTCGGCGACGCCACCCTCTTCCCCCGCAACGCCGAGGTCGAGGCGTCCTGGTCGGTCATCGACCCGCTCGAGGAGTTCTGGGCCGGCAGCACACCGGAGCCGTACCGGGCCGGCGAGTGGGGCCCGCGGGCCGCCGACGACATGCTCGCCGCCGAGGGCCGCCGGTGGCGGCGCCCGTGAGCTCACCCCACGAAGACGCTCCGCTGCGCTCCACGTCTCCGGGGGGACCCCGGAGCAGCGGTGACCGACGGGAGGACACCCGATGACGACCCTCTGGGACACCACCGGCTCGGCCGTGGTCAAGGAGCTGGCCAGCCAGCGGCGGACCGGCGGCGCGGTGCTGTCCGGGGTCGCGCTGACCCTGGTCGTCGTCGCCGACGAGAGCCGGGTCACCGAGGCCGAGGAGGCGGCCACCACCGCCGCCGAGCAGCACCCCTGCCGGATCCTCGTCGTCGTGCGCCGGCAGATCGAGGCGCCGGTGCCCCGGCTGGACGCCGAGGTCTCGATCGGTGGCCGGCTCGGTCCGGGTGAGGCCGTCGTCATGCGGATGTACGGACGGCTGGCGCTGCACGCCGAGTCGGTCGTGCTGCCGCTGCTGGCCGCCGACGCGCCCGTGGTCACCTGGTGGCACTGCAACGCGCCGTCGCGGCTGACCACCGACGCGCTGGCGGTCATCGCCGACCGGCGGATCACCGACAGCGCCACGGCGGAGGACCAGCTGCGCGCACTGCGCACCCGTGCGGAGGACTACGCCCCCGGCGACACCGACCTGGCCTGGACCCGGGCCACCCCCTGGCGGGCGACCCTCACCTCCGCGGTGGACTCGGTGTCCGGGCGCCGCGGCGACGCGGTGCGGGTGCTCGGCGGCCGGGTCGAGGGCGATCCGGGTGCGGCGACGGCGCAGCTGCTGGCCGGCTGGCTGCAGTCGCGCTCCGGCGCCCCGATCGACGTCGTCCAGTCCACCCGCCACCCCGGGCCCAGCGGCGTCGACGCGGTCGTCCTGCAGCTGGACCAGGACGAGGAGGTCCGGGTCCACACCGACCGTCGCGGCGGCGCGGTGATCAGCCAGCCCTTCCGCCCCGACGCCACCGTGGCGCTCCCCGACCGCCCGCTCGGCGACCTCCTCGGCGAGGAGCTGCGGCGGCTGGACTCCGACGAGCCCTACGCCGAGGCCCTCGAGGCGACCACCGGCGTCTCCGGCCTGGTCGGACGGGCCGCGGTCCGCGCGCACGTGTGGGTCGACCCGGCCGAGCACGGCGGCTCCGGCGGGGTGGCCGAGGAGGTCCCCGCGGACGGCACCGGGGACGGGGGCGAGGGCGGCGTCGGGCAGGGCAGCCCGCACGGCGCGGCCCCCACCGTGCCCGCGGACTCCGAGGGCGCCGACGAGGTCGCCGAGCACGGCGAGCACGACACCCCGGACCCGACCGCGCCCGAGGCGGTCCGGTGACGCCGACCCCCGGGGACCGCATCGTCGCCCGGCCGGCCGAGCGGACCGACGGGCCGGGGCCCGACGTCGTCGTCGAGCCCGACGCCGAGGTGCTCGCCCGCGTGGCCGCCACCGCGCTGGTCGCCCGGCTGGCCGCCGCCCAGGCGGTGCACGGGACGGCGTCGGTGGTGCTCACCGGCGGCGGCGTCGGCACCGCCGTGCTGCGGCACGTGGCCGGCCTGGCGGAGGAGCCGGCGCGGGAGCGGGTGGACTGGACGGCGGTCGACGTCTGGTGGGGCGACGAGCGGTTCGTGCCCGCCGACGACGACGAGCGCAACGAGAAGGGCGCCCGCGCGGCACTGCTCGACCGGGTCGGGGTGCCGGCGGAGCGGGTGCACGCGATGCCCGCCTCCGACGCCGGCTTCGCCGAGCCCGAGGACGCCGCCGAGTGGTACGCCGGGCAGCTCGCGGCGGCCGCCGGCGAGGGCCCGCTGCCCCGCTTCGACGTGCTGCTGCTGGGCATGGGACCGGAGGGTCACGTCGCGTCGATCTTCCCGCACTCGCCCGCGGCCACGGACGAGCGGCCGGTGGTCGCCGTCCGGGACTGCCCGAAGCCGCCGCCGACCCGGGTGAGCCTCGGCTTCCCGGCCATCACCAGCGCCGAGGAGGTGTGGCTGCTGGTCTCCGGCGAGGGCAAGGCCGACGCCGTGGCGAGCGCGCTGGGCGGGGCGGACCCGGTCGACCTGCCCGCGGCCGGTGCCCGCGGCCGCCGGGCCACCCGCTGGCTGCTCGACGCCGCGGCCGCCGACCGCCTACCGGGGGCGGAGGCCTGAGCCTCCGCCCCTCACGGCGTCAGGCACCGTGGGCCCCAGGGGCCGCGGCGATGAATCAGGCTCCCCGGCGTGCCCGCAGCTTGGCCAGGGCCTCCTCGAGGAGGGCGTCACCGTCGGCGTCGCTGCGCCGCTCGCGCACGTAGGCGAGGTGGGTCTTGTAGGGCTCGGTGCGCGGCGCCGGCGGCGGCGTCTGCTCGTCCTGGCCGGCCGGCAGGCCGCACCGGGGGCAGTCCCACAGCTCGGGCACCTCGGCGTCGGTGGCGAAGGCCACCCGTGTCTCGTGCCCCTGGCTGCACCAGTAGGCGATCCGGTTGCGTGGCGCGGCCTCGCCGCGCTCGGCCTCCCCCATCGGACCCGCACCGACCCGTGTGCCCCGGATCGCATTGCCACCAGCCACGAGCGCCCCCTCAGGACCGACCTGCTCTGCGACGTGCCATGACGTCGTCCTGCGGCGCGGGACGCACCGCCCGCGCAGTCTATGGCCTGGGACGCGTCTCCTCGATCACGTTTTCGCCGCGAGCGTGCGGAGCGTGACGCTCAGACCTTCAGCAGGATGCCGAGCGTCACGATGCACACCGTCCAGATCGCGCCGGTGAACACGGTGAGCCGGTTGAGGTTCTTCTCGACCACCGAGGAGCCGGACAGCTGCGAGGACACCGCGCCGCCGAACATCGAGGACAGGCCGCCGCCCTTGCCGCGGTGCAGCAGGATCAGCACCACGAGCAGCACGCTGGTGAGGACCAGCACCACGTTCAGGGCGAGCTCGACCATGGGCCCCAGGGTAACCGGTGCCCGTGGACGCCCCGGTCAGCGCACGCCCGCGGTGGCCAGGTCGTAGCCGGCGTAGGGCAGCATGACCACCCCGTTGCGCAGCCGCTGGCCGGCCAGCAGCTGCAGGCGGGTCTCCACGAGCGGCACGTAGGCGTCGGTGGCCCGGGCCGCGGTGGCCACCTCCGCCCAGGCCGTCCGCGCGGCCCCGGGGTCGGCGGCCTGGCGGGCGGCGTCGACCAGGCCCGACAGCGCCGGGTCGGTCAGCCGGGCGTAGTTGGTGTTGCCCACCGCGCTCACCGACCGGCCGTCGGCCAGGGGCACGAGGAAGGAGCTGGGGGTGGGGAAGTCGGCGCTCCAGGTGGCCAGCACGATGCCGTAGCCGTTGCGGGCGACGTTGTCCGGGCTGCCGACGTCGGTGGCGTAGAAGCTCGCCGCGGGCAACGGCGTCACCCGGGCGTCGATCCCGACGGCGGCCAGCTGGCCGGAGACCTCCTCGGCGACCTCGATGCTGGTCCCCGCGTCGGGGACGGCGAGCACCGTGCTGAACCCCTCCGGCTGGCCGCAGGCGGCCAGCGCGGCGCGTGCGGCGTCGAGGTCCGGGCCCGGGTCGGGCTCCTCCGGTCCGCCGGCGAGCGCCCGCGGCCACAGCTGCGAGGTGCGCACGGCGTTGTCCCCGCCGCCGAGCACGTCCTGCACGGCGCGCCGGTCGATGGCCGCGACCACCGCGGCCCGGCAGTCGGCGTTGCCCATCGGCGCCACGTCGGTCGGCAGCGCCAGCATGCGCACCGCGCCGCTGGTCACGTCGTCGACCCGGTCGGCCAGGGGCACCTCGCCCCCGGCGCCCTCGGCCAGCCGGGAGGTGGTCGCGGCGTGCACGCCCATCCCGGAGACGTCGACGTCGGCCGACCCGGCCAGCAGCGCCTGGTCGCGCTCGAGGTTGGACATCCCGGTGCGGACGACGACGCGGTCGGGCAGCGCCGAGCGGATGGGGTCGGCCGCGCGATCCCACTGCGGGTTGCGGTCAAGCACGATGCCGGTCTCGGCGTCGACGGAGGTCACCGCGTAGGGGCCGGAGGAGACCGGGTCGCGGCCGTAGTCGGCACCGGTGTCGTTCTCCACCGGCACCGGGCTGCTCGAGGGCAGGGCCAGCACGTGGGGGAAGTCGGGCCGGGCGGTGCGCAGCCGGAAGACGACGGTCAGGTCGTCGGGCGTCTCGACGGCGGCCAGCCCGAGCCTGTCCGGGGCCTCGTCCTGGTACGGCCCGGCGTAGGGGTTGGCCGGGTCGTCGAGCAGGTCGACGACGTAGGTGGGGCCGCCGACGACGACGTCCGAGGCGAAGGACCGCTCGATGCCGTACTTGACGTCGCGCGAGGTGATCGCCCGGCCGTTCTCGAACCGGGCTCCCTCGCGGATGGTGAACGCCCAGGTCAGCCCGCCGTCGGTGGTGGTGCCCCGGTCGGTGGCCAGGTCGGGCACCAGGTCGCCGGTGCTGCCGGGCTCGGAGGAGTAGGTGACCAGCGTGCGGGTGTAGAGCCGCATGAGGTTCCACACGCCCGGCTGGTAGGAGCGCTGCGGGTCGAGGCTGTCGATCTCGCCGGTGACCACGCGCAGCGTCCCGCCGGTGGCGTCGGACGCCGAGCGGACGCCGTCGACACCGGCGTCGGGCCCGTCGCCGAGGACGGGGACGGTCGCGGCGCCGTCGCGGGCGCCGCCGCAGCTGACCGCGAGGACGACGACGAGCACCACCACGCCGGCCAGGGCGAGGACCCGCCTGGCCGTGCCGCGCAGCCACGCCGGCCGGCGGCCCGGGAGCCGGGTGGACGTGCTCCCGGAGGAGCGCTCGCGCGTGCTGTCCACCCACCCGCCCCCACTGGGCCGCCGGCGGCTGCGACTAGCTGCCCTCGGCGGCGATCCGACAGATCTGCGCGAACTCGTCGGCGTCCAGGCTCGCGCCCCCGACGAGTGCGCCGTCGACGTCCGGCCCGGCCAGGATCCCGGCCGTGCTGGCGGACTTCACCGACCCGCCGTAGAGGATACGGACGACGGCGGCCGTCGCGGGGCTGAAACGCTGGGCGAGCCGTGACCGTAGGGCACCGCACACCTCCTGAGCGTCCTCGGGCGTGGCCACCTCGCCGGTACCGATCGCCCACACCGGCTCGTAGGCCAGGACGATCCGCTCGACCTGCTCGGCGGGGACACCCTCGAGCGCGGCGTCGAGCTGGGCGGTGCAGTGGGCCACGTGCCCGCCGGCGCGGCGGACGTCGAGCCCCTCCCCCACGCACAGGATCGGCGTCAGGCCGTGCCGCAGGGCGGCCTGCACCTTGGCCGCGACCTCGGCGTCGTCCTCACCGTGCAGCGCCCGCCGCTCGGAGTGCCCGACGACGACGAACCCGCAGGCCAGCGCGGAGAGCATCGCGCCGCTGACCTCACCGGTGTAGGCGCCGGAGTCGTGCGCGGAGAGGTCCTGCGCGCCGTAGCCGACGGCGAGCTGGTCGCCCGTGACCAGGGTCTGCACGCTGCGCAGCGCGGTGAACGGCGGGAGGACGACGACCTCGGCGTCGTCGAGCTGCTTCTCGGTGAGGCTGAAGACGAGCTTCTGCACCAGGCCGATGGCCTCCAGGTGCGTCATGTGCATCTTCCAGTTGCCCGCGATCAGCGGGCGGCGGCCCTCGCGGCGGGCCGGCGGCTGCGTGCGGGCCATCAGGCGTCCCCTCCGTCCGCGAGCACCGCCAGGCCCGGCAGCTCCCGGCCCTCGAGGTACTCCAGCGACGCGCCGCCGCCGGTGCTGATGTGTCCGTAGGCCGACTCGTCGAGGCCGAGCTGCCGGACGGCGGCCGCGGAGTCACCGCCGCCGACCACCGACAGCCCGTCGACGGCGGCCACGGCCTCGGCGACCCCGCGGGTGCCGGCCTGGAAGGGCGCCAGCTCGAACACGCCCATCGGGCCGTTCCAGAACACCGTCCGCGCGCCGGCCAGCTCGCGGCCGAACGCCTCGACCGTCCGCGGGCCCACGTCGAGGCCCATCTGCCCGTCCGGGATCTCCTCGACCGGGACGATCGTCGTCTCCACGTCGGCGCTGAACTCCGGCGCGCAGACGACGTCGAGCGGCAGCACGATCCGGTCGCCGGCCTCGGCCAGCAGCCGCCGGCAGGTGTCGACCTGGTCGGCCTCCAGCAGCGAGCCCCCGACCCCGTGACCCTGGGCGGCCAGGAAGGTGAAGCACATCCCGCCGCCCACCAGCAGCCGGTCGACCTTGGGCAGCAGCGCCTCGATGACGGCGAGCTTGTCGCTCACCTTCGAGCCGCCCAGCACGACCACGTAGGGCCGCGCCGGGTCGGTCGTGAGCCGGGTGAGGACGTCCAGCTCGGTGGCCACCAGCCGGCCGGCGACGTGCGGCAGCCGCTCCGCGACGTCGTACACCGACGCGTGCTTGCGGTGCACCGCGCCGAAGGCGTCGTCGACGTAGACGTCGGCCAGCGCGGCCAGCCGGTCGGCCAGCTCGCCGCGCTCGGCGTCGTCCTTGCTCGTCTCGGCGGCCTCGAAGCGGACGTTCTCCACCAGGAGGACGTCGCCGTCGCCGAGGGCCGCGGCCCGCGCGCGGGCGTCGTCGCCGGCGACGTCGGCGGCCAGCGGCACGTCGGTGCCGAGCAGCTCGCCGAGCCGCGCGGCCACCGGGGCCAGCGAGTACTGCGGGTCGGGGGCGCCCTTGGGCCGGCCCAGGTGGGCGGCGACGACGACGCGGGCGCCGCCCTCGCGCAACGCCTGCAGCGTCGGCAGGCTGGCCCGGATGCGCCCGTCGTCGGTGATCGCGCGGGTCTGCTTGTCCAGGGGGACGTTCAGGTCGGCGCGCACGAGCACGCGCCGACCCGAGACGCCCTCGGCGAGCAGGTCGTCGAGGGCGCGCATGTCAGAGGGAACGCCCGACGAGCTCGACGGAGTCGACGAGCCGGTTCGAGTAGCCCCACTCGTTGTCGTACCAGCCGAGCACCTTGGCCATCGGACCGAAGACCTTGGTCAGCTTGGAGTCGTAGATGCACGACGCCGGGTCGGTGACGATGTCGGAGGAGACGATCGGCGCGTCGGTGTACTTGAGGTACCCGGCCAGCGGCCCGGCCGCGGCCTCGCGGTAGGCGGCGTCGATGTCGTCGGCCGAGGCCTCGCGGGTGAGCTGGACGGTGAGGTCGGTGGCCGAGCCGGTGGGCACCGGGACGCGGAGGGCGTAGCCGTCGAGCTTGCCCTGTAGCTCGGGCAGCACCAGGCCGATGGCCTTGGCCGCACCGGTGGAGGTCGGGACGATGTTGAGCGCGGCGGCGCGGGCGCGGCGCAGGTCCTTGTGCGGGCCGTCCTGCAGGTTCTGGTCGGCGGTGTAGGCGTGGATCGTCGTCATCAGGCCGCGCTCGATGCCGAAGGCGTCGTTGAGCACCTTGGCCAGCGGCGCCAGGCAGTTGGTGGTGCAGGACGCGTTGCTGATGATGGTCTGCGAGCCGTCGTACTGCTCGTGGTTGACGCCCATGACGATGGTCAGGTCGTCGCCGGTGGCCGGCGCGGAGATGACGACCTTCTTGGCGCCGCCGGCGTCGACGTGCTTGCGGGCGTCGTCGGCCTTGGTGAAGAAGCCGGTGGACTCGACGACGACGTCGACGCCCAGGTCGCCCCACGGCAGGCTGGCCGGGTCGCGCTCGGAGAGCACCTTCACGGTGGTCCCGCCGATCTTGATGCCCTGGCCGTCGGCGGCGACGTCCTCGGACAGCACGCCCAGGACGCTGTCGTACTTGAGCAGGTGCGCGAGCACCTCGGGGCTGGTCAGGTCGTTGACCGCCACGATCTCGACGTCCTTGCCGCTGGCCGCGGCCGCTCGCCAGAAGTTGCGCCCGATCCGGCCGAAGCCGTTGATGCCAACCCGTACGGTCACAGCTGACCTCCATGTGCTCGGTTCGATGTCACCTCGGTCGGCCGCGCGGGCGCGCGACCCCGACTGGCGACGACCCTATCGGCCGGGGCCCGAGCCGTCCGGTCGAGCCTCAGCCGCCGGGCACCAGTTCCGGCACGGGCGCGCCGGTGGCCACCGCGCCGTCGGCGGGGTCCGCGGCGACGACCCGGTCGCGCCCGGTCGCCTTGGCGGCCTAGAGGGCGCGGTCGGCGGCCTCGAGCAGGGCGGCGGCTCCCGCCGCCTCGGACGGGCAGACGGCGACCCCGACGCTCACCGTGACCGCGTGGTCCTCGCCGCCGAGCCGGTGCCGGGCGGCGGCGATCTCGCGCCGCACCCGCTCGGCGCGCTCGAGGGCCTGCTGGCGGCCGGCACCGGGCAGCACGAGCACGAACTCCTCCCCGCCGAGCCGCGCGGCGGTGTCCCCCTCCCGCACGGCGGCGTCGAGCACCGCGGCGACCGCGGTGAGCACCCGGTCACCGGCGGCGTGCCCGAAGCGGTCGTTGACGGTCGTGACGTGGTCGACGTCGACGACGAGCACCGCCAGCTCGCCGGCCCGGGGACGGCGGACCAGGTCGGCGGCGAGCGCGCGGTCGAGGTGGCGGCGGTTGTGCAGCCCGGTCAGCGGGTCGCGGACGGCCTCCTCGGCGAGCTCGGCCCGCAGCCGCTCGATCACCTCGACCTGCTCGGCGAGCTGCTCGTTGAGCCGTTCGACGGCGGCCTGCCGCTCCTGCTGCTCGCTGACGTCGCGCACCACGGGGATCCGGCCCAGCGGCCGCCCGCGCGGGTCGCTCACCGCGGAGGAGCGCACGTCGAGCCACAGCCCCGGGCGGACCTCGGCGACCTGGTGACCGCCGTGCCCTGCGGTCGCGGCCAGGGCGGCCACCGCACGGGGGCCCGCGACGTCGGCCAGCAACCGTCCGACCAGCTCACCCCGGACCTCCGGCCGGAGCCGCTGCAGCATCCGGACGGCGGCCGGGTTGACGTCGATGAGGACGCCGCCGGGGTCGACGACGAGGACGCCGTCGGGGACGGTGTCGACGACCTGCTCGCGGGCGACCGGGACCAGTCGCAGCAGGCCGAGCCGGAACAGCGCCCAGCTGTCGACGACCCCGCTGACCAGGGTGAACAGCGGGGTGATCTCGACACCCGAGCCGTTGTGGATGGCCAGCACGGCCACGACGTCGCCGACCGTGGACAACGCCCCGGTGGCGGGCAGGACGCCGATCTGGCGGCGGAACACCCCGGCGGCTCCGGACCAGCGGCGGAGCAGCTGGGTGTGGGCGACGGCGACCAGGACGTGGGCCCCCGCGGTGCGGGCCGTCAGCAGCGGCCCGACCGCGATCCGCAGGTCCGACGCCGGGCCGTCCAGGTGCGCCCCGGGCAGGACCAGGTCCCGCGTGGCAGGCACGGCGAAGGCCACGATGAGCAGTGCCGGCTCGACCGCGAGCAGCAGGGCCGCCCGGCGGGAGAGCCGCCAGGAGGGGTCGGCGACCGTCCGCGCGAGGGCGAACGCGGCGATGACGACGAGGCCGCTGGCGGCGTACAGGGCCGGGGCGCACACCAGCCGGACGGCCGCGGACACCGGCGAGAAGAAGACCGCGTCCGCCGCCGACCAGGCCGCGACGCCTGCCATGAGCGCGGCCAGCGACGTCGCGGCCGGCGTGCGGTCGCGTCGCTGCCACCCCAGGACGGCGGCGCCTGCAGCGACCAGCGCCGCGCAGGAGAAGACCAGGACCCAGTGCTGCGTGCCCGTCCTGGGCTCCTCGCTCCGACGGGCGCGTCCGTCTGCACGCCACTGCCGGAGGCATCGACCACCGCCCCGCCCGGCTGGAGGTGCCGTCACCCGGCCGGGTGACGGGCGCGGGAGGCCCCCGAGCCCCTACTGGGCCAGCATGTCCTCCGTCACGACCGACTCGGTGTCGGGGATGCCGAGGTCCTTCGCCCGCTTGTCGGCCATGGCCAGCAGGCGCCGGATGCGGCCGGCGACGGCGTCCTTGGTCATCGGCGGGTCGGCGCGCTGACCGAGCTCCTCCAGCGAGGCCTGGCCGTACTCGAGGCGCAGCCGCCCGGCGACCAGCAGGTGCTCGGGGGCGTCGCCGGCGAGGATCTCCAGCGCCCGCTCGACCCGGGCGCTGGCCGCGACCGCGGCGCGCGCGGAGCGGCGCAGGTTGGCGTCGTCGAAGTTCGCCAGCCGGTTGGCGGTGGCCCGGACCTCGCGGCGCATCCGCCGCTCCTCCCAGGCCAGGACGGCGTCGTGCGCGCCCATGCGGGTCAGCAGCGCGCCGATCGCGTCGCCGTCGCGGACGACGACCCGGTCGGCGCCGCGGACCTCGCGGGCCTTGGCGGCGATGCCCAGCCGCCGGGCCGCGCCGACCAGGGCCATGGCCGCCTCGGGGCCGGGGCAGGTGACCTCGAGCGAGGAGGACCGGCCGGGCTCGGTGAGCGAGCCGTGCGCCAGGAACGCCCCCCGCCAGGCGGCCTCGGCGTCGTTGATGCTGCCCGAGACCACCGACGGCGGCAGCCCGCGCACCGGGCGGCCGCGCTGGTCGACCAGCCCGGTCTGCCGCGCGAGGCCCTCGCCGTGCTTGGCGATGCGCACCAGGTACCGCACGCCGCGGCGGATGTTGCCGCCGGCCAGCACGCTGACCCCGCTGGTGTAGCCGTAGACCTCGCTGATGTCCCGCCGGAGCCGGCGGGCCACCGACCCGGTGTCCAGTTCGGCCTCGATGACGACGCGACCGCCCACGATGTGCAGTCCGCCGGAGAAGCGGAGCAGCGCGGTGACCTCGGCCTTGCGCTCGGAGGTCCGCGTGCACTCCACCCGGGACAGCTCGTCCTTGACCATGGCGGTCATCGCCACGACGACCACCCCCTCGCCTGCTGCGGCGCCATACGCGGCGTCACCTCTCCCCCTCGAACCGTCCGGTCACCGTCGGTACCGGTGTACCGGTGTACCGGCTGCGACCCCTACCCGTCACTGCGCTCCGACCACCACCGAGGTCAGCGCGGCGGACAACCGCGTGGGGTCGTGGCGCGGTGAGCCGTCGAGCTCGGCGACCGGGGCCAGGACGAGCTCGGCGCCGCACTCGCGCACTGCAGACAGGAGACCACAACGGTCAACCACCGATTCCGCATCCGCGATCACGGTGTGCAGCGCCACACCGTCCAGGTGGGCCTGCAGCACCCGCAGGTGCTCCTCCGGCGAGAAGCCGTCGGTCTCCCCCGGCTGCGGCTCCAGGTTGAGCACCACGACCACCCGGGCGGGGCTCGCGGCCAGCGCCGCGCGCAGCTTCGGCACCAGCAGGTGGGGCAGCACGGAGGTGTACCAGGAGCCGGGCCCCAGCGACACGACGTCGGCGGCGGCGATGGCGGCGAGCACGTCGGGGTGCACGGGCGGGTCGGCCGGCGCGAGCAGGATGTCGCGCACCCGGCCGGGGGTGGAGGCGATGGCCACCTGGCCACGGATGGTGCGGGTGCGGGCCGGGTCGTCGGGGTCGAACGTCTCCACGTGGGCGACGAGGTCGAGCGGGACGTCGGCCATGGGCAGCACCCGCCCGCACGCGCCGACCAGCTCGCGCGCGGCGTCGAGCGCGCGGACGGTGTCGCCGTCGTGCAGCTCCACCAGCCCGGTGAGGACGAGGTTGCCGACGGGGTGCCCGGCGAGCACGCCGGTGCCCCCGAGCCGGTGCTGGAACAGCCGCGCCATCTCCTGCCGAGCCGGGTCCTCCCCGGCCAGCGCGGCCAGCGCCATGCGCAGGTCACCGGGGGGTAGCACGGGCATCTCGCGGCGGATCCGGCCGGAGGAGCCGCCGTCGTCGGCCACGGTGACCACGGCGGTCAGGTCCGGGGTGATCCGGCGCCAGGCGCCCAGGGCCGCAGCCAGTCCGTGGCCGCCACCGAAGGCGACCACCCGGGGGGCGGCGCTGGACCCGGGCGCGGTGGGCCGGGCGCCCACTACTCGCGGCCCAGGTCGCGGTGGCGGGCGACCGCGTCGATGCCGTCGGCCCGCAACCGGCGGGTGAACTCCTCGGCGATGGCGACGCTGCGGTGCTTGCCGCCGGTGCAGCCGACCGCGAGCGTCAGGTAGCGCTTGCCCTCGCGGCGGTAGCCGGGCACGAGCAGCCGCAGGACGTCGGTGTAGCGGTCGAGGAAGGGCCCGGCGTCCTCCTGGCCGAGGACGTAGTCCCGGACGTCGGGGTCCTGGCCGGTGTGCGGGCGCAGCTCGGGCAGCCAGTGCGGGTTGGGCAGGAAGCGGGCGTCGACGACGAGGTCGGCGTCCAGCGGGAGGCCGTACTTGAAGCCGAAGCTGAGCACGGTCGCCGTCAGGGGCGGGGTGCGGCCCTCGCGCGCGAAGGCGTTCTCCAGGGTGGCCCGCAGCTGGTGGACGTTGAGGTCGCTGGTGTCGACCCACAGGTCGGCCTCGCCGGCGATCCCGGTGAGCAGGACCCGCTCGGCGGAGATGCCGTCGATCAGCCGGCCCGAGCCCTGCAGCGGGTGCTCGCGGCGGTTGGACTCGTACCGGCGGACCAGCACCTCGTCGCGGGCGTGCACGTAGACGACCCGCGGCCGGTGCCCGGCCTCGGCCAGCACCCGGATGGCCTCCTGCAGGTCGCTGGAGAAGGCCCGGCTGCGGACGTCGACGACGGCGGCGAAGCGGCGGACGTCGCCGCGTGCGCCGAGCTCGACCATCGGCAGCAGCAGCGCCGGCGGCAGGTTGTCGACGACGTACCAGCCCAGGTCCTCCATGACCCGTCCGGCGCTGTTCTTGCCCGCACCGGACAGGCCGGTGACGACGACGACCTCGACCGGCGGCGTCTCGGTGCTGCTCCCGTCGAGGCCGGCCGGGACGTCGGCCTGTGGACCGGCCTGACCGTCCCGCGCGGCGACGTCGGCGGTCGGGGCCGCCGTCCCGGCCCCGGTCCCCTGCTCGGTGCTCACGAGGCGACCCGGCCGACCTCGGCGGTGTCACCGGCGCCGGGGACGGGCGTCCCCCGCTCGGCCGGCCCGGCCGGCGCGGTCGTGCTCTCGACGACACCGTCCGCGTCGACGTCGTCCGCGTCGTCGCGAGACCGGTCGGCAGCCGGCTCGGCGACGGCGGCCAGGACCGCCTCGGCGGTCCGGCGGCCGATGCCGGGCACCGCCACGAGCTCGTCGACCGAGGCCGCGCGCAGCCGCTTGAGGGACCCGAACTGCTTCATCAGCGCCTTCCGCCGCGTCTCCCCGAGGCCGGGGACGTCGTCCAACAGCGACACCAGCATGCTGACCGACCGCTTCTGCCGGTGGTAGGTGATCGCGAACCGGTGGGCCTCGTCGCGCACCCGCTGCAGCAGGTACAGCGCCTCCGAGGTGCGCGGCAGGATCACCGGGTCGCTCTCCCCGGGCAGCCACACCTCCTCCATCCGCTTGGCCAGCCCGCAGACGGCGACGTCGACGACCCCCAGCTCGTCGAGCGAGCGGGCGGCCGCGGCGACCTGCGGGGCGCCGCCGTCCACCACGAGCAGGTTCGGCGGGTAGGCGAACCGGCGCGGCCGGCCCTCCTCCGCGGCGATGCCCTGCTCGTCCCTGCGGTCGGCCTCCTCCTTGAGGTGGCGGGCGAACCGGCGGCGGACCACCTCGGCCATGGCCGCGGTGTCGTCGGTGCCGTGCTGGACGGAGAACCGGCGGTAGTCCGACTTCTTCGCCAGGCCGTCCTCGAAGACGACCATGCTGGCCACGACGTTGGTCTGCTGCACGTGCGAGACGTCGATGCACTCGATGCGCAGCGGCGCCTCGGGCAGCTCGAGCGCCTCCTGCAGCTCGCTGAGCGCCAGGCTGCGGGCGGTGAGGTCGCTGGAGCGCTTCACGCGGTGCCGGGCGAAGGCCTCCTTGGCGTTGCGCTCCACGGTCTCCAGCAGGCTGCGCTTGTCGCCGCGCTGGGGCACCCGCAGCGACACCCGCGAGCCGCGCAGCTCGGTGAGCAGCTCCTCGTAGACGTCGGCGTCCTCGGGCAGCTCGGGGACCAGCACCTCCCTGGGCACCGCCTCCCCCGCCTCGCCGACCCCGGTCTGCTCGTCGACCCCGCCGTACACCTGCAGGAGGAACTGCTCGACCAGCTCGCCGGTGCTGACCTCCTCGACCTTGTCGATGATCCAGCCGCGCTGGCCGCGCACCCGCCCGCCGCGGACGTGGAACACCTGGACGGCGGCCTCCAGCTCGTCCTGGGCGAAGGCGACGACGTCGGCGTCGGTGCCGTCGCCCAGGACGACGGCCTGCTTCTCCATCGCCCGCTTGAGCGCGCCGAGGTCGTCGCGCAGCCGGGCGGCCTTCTCGTACTCCATGGCCTCGGCGGCCTCGGCCATCTCCCGCTCGAGCCGCTTGACCATGAGGTCGGTGCGGCCGGCCATGAAGTCGCAGAAGTCGTCGACGATCGCGCGGTGCTCCTCGGTGGAGACCCGGCCGACGCAGGGGGCGGCGCACTTGCCGATGTAGCCGAGCAGGCAGGGCCGGCCGATCTGCCCGGCCCGCTTGAAGACGCCGTTGGAGCAGGTGCGGGCGGGGAAGACCCGGGTGAGCGTGTCGAGCGTCTCGCGGATGGCCCAGGCGTGCGCGTAGGGCCCGAAGTACCGGACGCCCTTCCTCTTCGGCCCGCGCATCACCTGCAGCCGCGGGTACTCCTCGTTGAGGGTCACGGCGAGGCTCGGGTAGCTCTTGTCGTCGCGGTAGCGGACGTTGAACCGCGGGTCGAACTCCTTGATCCAGTTGTACTCGAGCTGGAGGGCCTCGACCTCGGTGCCGACGACGGTCCACTCGACGCTCGCCGCCGTCGTCACCATCTGGCGGGTGCGCGGGTGCAGGCCGGCGACGTCGGCGAAGTAGCTGTTCAGCCGCTGGCGCAGGCTCTTCGCCTTGCCCACGTAGATCACGCGGCCGTTGGGATCGCGGAACCTGTAGACCCCCGGGCTCTCGGGGATGCTGCCGACCGCGGGGCGGTACGTGGACGGGTCGGGCATGGCTCCCAGGTTAGGTCGGGGGGACGACACCGGTGTGGTTCGCCCCCGCCGTCGGTGTCATCCGGCCAGCCGCTGCTCCAGCCAGGCCAGCAGGTCGGCGGTCACCTCGTCGCGGTTGGTCTCGTTGAACACCTCGTGACGGGCGTCGGGGTAGACCCGCTGCTCCACCGGCAGGCCGCGGCCGCGCAGCAGCTCGGCCAGCGCGGTCACCTGCGCGGCGTCCTCGCCGCCGACCGGGTCGCGCTGCCCGGACAGCAGCAGCACCGGCAGCCCACCGGGCAGCCCGGCGACGCCCTCGGGGCTCGCGACCCGGGTCACCAGGGCGAACATCCCGGCGCCGTAGCCGTACGTCGGCGGGACGTCGTCACCGCACAGCGGGTCGGCCACGTAGGCGTCGACCTCGGCCGGGTCGCGGGACAGCCAGTCGTAGGGGGTGCGGGCCGGCTCGAAGGACGCGTTGAAGCCACTGAGGGCGTCCATCGGCTGGTCCCCCAGCCCGCCGGCGACGGCGGCCTCCAGCTGCGGCACGGCCTCGGCGAAGCGCGGCGCGACGCCGATCGGCCCGGACAGCACGAGGCCGGCCAGGCCCGCGCCGTCGCGCTCGGCGGAGGCCAGCGCCACGGCGGAGCCGAGCGAGTGGCCGAGCAGGAACCGCGGGACGCCGGGGTGCTCGGCGGCCAGCCGCTCCCCCAGGTCGCGGACGTCGTCGAGGACGGCGTCGCTGGTCGCGCCCTGGCCGAACGCCCCGGGTCCGGTCGACTCCGCCGTGCGCCCGTGCCCGCGCTGGTCGAGCGCGGCGACGGCGAGGCCGCGGGCGGTGAGCGCCCCGGCCAGCCGCTCGTAGCGGCCGGCGTGCTCCGACAGCCCGTGCACCAGCTGGACCGTCCCGCGCGCCGCGCCGTCGGGCCGCCAGCGGCGCTCGGCCAGCCGGACGCCGTCGGCGGCGTCGGTCCAGGTGACGGGTGCGGGACCGGTCATCGGCAGGGCCTCCTCGGACGGCGTCGTCGCGCGGTCAGCCTGCCGTCCTCGGGCCGGCTCCGCAGCCCGGGGTGTCGTGGTCGTGCGGTGCCGGTCAGGCCGCCGGACGGGACCGGCGCACCTGGGGCGCCCACGCGGCGGCGGTGACGGCGCGCCGGGTGAGGCGCACGCCCCGGCTGCCCAGCACCAGCGCCGAGACCAGACCCACGCCCCCCGCGAGGAAGACGACGGCCCCGGGTACCGCGTCTGCGGTGACGGCGAGCACCGCGACGGTGACCAGGGCGAGCAGGACGACCGTGGAGCGCACGCTCCCGCCCGGTGACGAGCCCACGGGAGAGCCGCAGGTGGACAGGTCGGGGTCGCAGTCGGGCGTGAGCGCGCTCATGGGCGTCTCCTCCATCGGGCACCCGTCACGCCGCGTCGACGGCGTGACGTCCGTCACAGCGGACGATACGGCGCGTCCCCGTATCGGCTCAAGTGGGTGGCCCTCCAGGGCGGGCGCGGGGCACCCGACGGTGAGCGACGCCGCCGGCGCGGCGGCCGGGACCCGGCCGCGAGCGCCTCAGGTGGAGGGCGGCGGGGTCATCTGCGCGACGCGCACGGAGTTGCCGAACGGGTCGCGGAAGCCGAAGTCGATGCCGTAGGGCTGCACGACCGGCTCCTCGGGCACGTCCACGCCCTTCTCCCGCAGCGCGGCATGGGTCTTGTGCGCATCGTCCGTGGTGAAGAACAGGTGGCCGCCTCCGGCGCCCCGGGTGACCAGGTCGCGCACCTGCTCGGCCAGCTCCGGGCTGACCGACGGCGGGGCGGGCAGCTCCAGGAGCACCGCGTGGCCGGGGTCGGAGGGCAGCGCGACGGTGAGGAAGCGCATCGGCCCGAACTGCTGGTCGGTCTTGACCTCGAAGCCGAGCTTGCCCACGTAGAAGTCCAGCGCCTGGTCCTGGTCGAGGACGTAGATCTGCGTGATCGAGATGGTGTTCAACATGCGTCCGACGCTAGGGCGCGGGGACCGCGCCGGGCTTCTCCGTTCCTGAGCTGTGCTCGCTCGGTCTCAGCCAGCGCATGCCGAAGCAGCTGGGCACGGCCGCCAGCGGCCCGCGGCGGCGGTACGCGCTCGGCGGCTCCCCCACGACCTCGGCGAACACCCGGCTGAAGGTGCCGAGGCTGGAGAAGCCGACCGCCATGCAGACGTCGGTCACCGACCGGTCGGTGCTGCGCAGCAGCCACATGGCCCGCTCCACCCGGCGGCGCTGCAGGTACCGGTGCGGCGTCTCGCCGAAGGTCGCCCGGAAGGTGCGGATGAAGTGCGCCTCGGACACGTGCGCGATCCGGGCCAGCGTGGGGACGTCGAGCGGCTCGGCGTAGGAGCGGTCCATCTCGTCCCGCGCCCGGAGCATGCGGCGGTTGGAGTCCTCGCTCGCCCGGCTCACCGGGTCAGCATCGCAGCGGAGCGGCTCCCGGGGCAGGGCCGGGCTCCCCGCGTCCACACGGCCGTGATCGTCGCCCGGGAGCGTCTTCCCGCTGGTCAGCGGCGCCGCGGGCGTGGTGGGCACGTGGTGGTGGGCATCCCAGCAGAGATGGCTCGAGCGCCGGCACGGCTGCGCCGGTCCCGGGCGGGATGCCCGGGACCGGCGCCCGCGCTCAGCTGGCGCGCTTGCGAGTGGCGCGCTTCTTCGGCTCGGCGGCCGCGGCCTCGACCGCAGCCGGGTCGAGCAGCGGCACGAGGTAGCGGCCGGTGTGGGACTCCGGCACCGACGCGACGAACTCCGGCGGTCCCTCGGCCACGACCGTGCCGCCACGGAACCCGCCCTCGGGGCCCATGTCGATCAGCCAGTCGGCACTCTTGATGACGTCGAGGTTGTGCTCGATGACGATCACCGAGTTGCCCTTGTCCACCAGGCCCTGCAGTACCAGCAGCAGCTTGCGGATGTCCTCGAAGTGCAGACCGGTGGTCGGCTCGTCGAGCACGTACACGCTGCGCCCGTTGGACCGCTTCTGCAGCTCGCTGGCCAGCTTCACCCGCTGCGCCTCACCGCCGGAGAGGGTCGTGGCCGGCTGGCCGAGCCGCACGTAGCCCAGGCCGACGTCGGTCAGCGTGCGCAGGTACCGCGCGATCGACGGGATCGCCGCGAAGAAGTCGGCGGCCTCCTCGATCGGCATGTCGAGGACCTCGGCCACCGTCTTGCCCTTGTAGTGCACCTCGAGCGTCTCCCGGTTGAACCGGTTGCCCTTGCACACCTCGCACGGGACGTAGACGTCCGGCAGGAAGTTCATCTCGATCTTGATCGTGCCGTCGCCGGAGCACGCCTCGCAGCGGCCACCCTTGACGTTGAAGGAGAAGCGCCCCGGCTGGTAGCCGCGGATCTTCGCCTCCGACGTCTGGGCGAAGAGCTTGCGGATCTGGTCCCAGACGCCGGTGTAGGTGGCCGGGTTGGACCGCGGGGTGCGGCCGATCGGCGACTGGTCGACGTGCACGACCTTGTCCAGGTGCTCCAGGCCGGTCACCGTCCGGTGCCGGCCCGGGACCATCCGGGCGCGGTTGAGCTGGTTGGCCAGCACCGTGTAGAGGATGTCGTTGACCAGGCTGGACTTCCCCGACCCCGACACCCCGGTGACGCCGACCAGGCAGCCCAGCGGGAAGGTCACGTCGACGCCCTTGAGGTTGTGCTCGCGGGCGCCCCTGACCACCAGCTCCCGGCCCGGCTGCGGCTGCCGCCGCACCTTCGGCACGGTGATCTCCATCCGGCCGGACAGGTACTGGCCGGTCAGCGAGCGCTCACTGGCCAGCAGCTCCTCGACGGTGCCGCTGACGATCACCTCACCGCCGTGCTCGCCGGCGCCCGGGCCGATGTCGACCACCCAGTCGGCGGTCTTGATCGTGTCCTCGTCGTGCTCGACGACGATGAGCGTGTTGCCCATGTCGCGCAGCCGCACGAGGGTCTCGATCAGCCGGCTGTTGTCACGCTGGTGCAGCCCGATCGACGGCTCGTCGAGCACGTAGAGGACGCCGACCAGGCCGGATCCGATCTGCGTGGCGAGCCGGATCCGCTGCGCCTCACCGCCGGCCAGCGTCGCCGCGGGCCGGTCGAGGGAGAGGTAGTCCAGGCCGACGTCGACGAGGAAGGACAGCCGGGCCTGGATCTCCTTGAGCACGCGGTCGGCGATCGCCCGCTCACGCTCCCCCAGCTCCAGCGCGCCCAGCCACTCGGCGGCCTCACCGATCGACAGACCGGTGACCTCGGCGATCGAGCGGTTGTTCAGCTTGACCGCGAGGATCTCCGGCTTGAGCCGGGTGCCGTGGCACACGGGGCAGGGCACGTCGCGCATGTAGCCCTCGTACTTGTCCCGCATGTACTCGCTGTCGGTGTCCTCGTGGCGGCGCTCGAGGAAGGGCAGCACACCCTCGAACGCGGCGTAGTAGCTGCGCTCGCGGCCGTAGCGGTTCTTGTAGCGGACGTGCACCTGGTCGGGGGAGCCGTGCAGGACGGCCTTCTGCACCTTGGCCGGCAGGCCCTCCCACGGGGTGTCCATGGAGAACCCGAGCATGTCCGACAGCCCGGAGAGCAGCCGCTGGAAGTACTCGTTGCTCATCGACCCCGCCCACGGGGCCACCGCGCCCTGCGCGAGGCTCTTCTCCGGGTCGGGGATGACGAGGTCCGGATCGACCTCCTTGCGGGTGCCGATCCCGGTGCACTCGGGGCAGGCGCCGAACGGCGAGTTGAACGAGAAGCTGCGCGGCTCGAGGGCCTCGAAGGACAGCCCGTCGTCGACGCAGGCGAGGTGCTCGGAGAAGGTGCGCTCGCGCTGCGGGTCGCCGTCGGGCAGGTCGACGAAGTCGAGGACGACGAGGCCGCCGGCCAGGCCGAGCGCGGTCTCGACCGAGTCGGTCAGGCGGCGCTTGGCGCTCTCCTTGACCGTGAGCCGGTCGACGATCACCTCGATCGTGTGCTTCTCCTGCTTCTTCAGCTTCGGCGGCTCGGTGAGCGGGTGCACCGTGCCGTCGACCCGGACACGGGAGAAGCCCTGGGTCTGCAGCGAGCTGAACAGGTCGACGTACTCGCCCTTGCGCGCCCGCACCACCGGGGCGAGCACCTGGAAGCGGGTGCCCTCCTCCATGGCCAGCACCTGGTCGACGATCTGCTGCGGCGTCTGCCGCGAGATCGGCTTGCCGCAGTTGGGGCAGTGCGGCTGGCCGGCGCGGGCGTACAGCAGCCGCAGGTAGTCGTAGACCTCGGTGATGGTGCCGACGGTCGAGCGCGGGTTGCGGTTCGTCGACTTCTGGTCGATCGAGACGGCCGGCGACAGGCCCTCGATGAAGTCGACGTCGGGCTTGTCCATCTGGCCGAGGAACTGGCGGGCGTAGGCCGACAGCGACTCGACGTAACGCCGCTGGCCCTCGGCGAAGATGGTGTCGAAGGCCAGGCTCGACTTGCCCGACCCGGACAGCCCGGTGAACACGATCAGGGCGTCGCGGGGCAGGTCGAGGTGGACGTCCTTGAGGTTGTGCTCACGGGCGCCGCGGACGACGAGACGGTCCAATGTGATCCCTGTCGGTCAGCCGGGCCGGCCGGTCTCGCCGGGGCCCACGGTGGAGGTTCGGTGGAGGTGTCGAGGTGTCGGTACGCGCAACGCCGTCACCGCCCGGGCGCAATCCGTGACGACGGCGACGTTGCCGTGTGGCGGCAGCTCAGACGGAGGCCGGGGACGGCGCCCCGGCGGGGTCGAAGACCGGCGCGTGACGGCGCCAGGGCTGCCGGCGCTCCAGCTCCCCGGCCAGCCAGAGTAGTCGCGTCTCGCTGCCCGGGGGGCCGGCGAACTGGACCGCCAGGGGGTGCCCCTCGGGCCGGGTGCCGGCGGGCAGGACCAGGGCGGGCAGGCCGGCCAGGTTCCACGGCGGCGTCCACGGCGCCCACCGCGCGTTGGCCCAGACGTTGGAGGTGAACGACCGCTCGTGCCAGGGCCGGGCCGGCAGGGGCGGCCCGGTGGTCACCGGGGTGAGCAGCAGGTCCACGTCGGAGAAGAACGCGGTCATCCGCTGACGGAACCGCTCCGCCGTCCGCGGGCGGACCAGGCCGGCCCGGCGGACCAGCCGGCCGATCCGTGCGTGCGTCCGGCTGCGCGGCTGCAGGGCCGCCCGGTCGATCCCCAGGGCCTCGGTCCCGGAGTCGGCGCCGGCCAGCCACCGGGCGAGCGTGCCGCCGGCCGCTCCCGGCGGGACGACCAGGCGCCGCCGGACGACGGTGTGCCCGGCCGACCGCAGCTCGGCGGCGACCGCCTGGACCGCCGCCCGCGCCGGGCCGTCGGTCGGGACGCCGGGGACCAGCGGGGCGGTGGACACGGCGATCCGCAGCGGGCCGGCGGGCGCGGCGGGCGGGCCCGGCCGCTCCCCGGCGAGCAGCGAGGTGGCCAGCGCCAGGTCGGCCACGGTCGTGGCCAGGACCCCGTTCTCGACCATCCCGGACCAGTCGTCGGGGAGGGTGGGGACCACGCCGCGGCCCGGCTTGAGCGTCACCAGCCCGCACGCCGCGGCGGGCAGCCGCAGGGACCCCATGCCGTCGTTGCCGAGCGCGAGGGGGACGACGCCGGCGGCGACCGCGGCGGCGCTGCCCCCGGAGCTGCCCGCCGGGGACCGCGCGGTGTCCCACGGGTTGCGGCTGACGGCACCGGGGGCGTCGGTGGCGGCGTAGAGGCCGAGCTCCGGCATGCGCGTGATCCCGAGGACGACGGCCCCGGCCGCGCGCACGCGGGCGATGACGGGGTGGTCCTCGGACGCGGGCGCGGCCGGGCAGGCCGGGGAGCCCCCGGTGGGCGTCTCGCCGGTCACGGCGATGTTGTCCTTGACCGCCACCGGGACGCCGGCCAGCGGCAGCGACGACCGGTCGGGCGCGGCGTCGACCGCCGCCGCCTCGGCCAGGGCCGCCTCCGCGCGGACCACCCGGAACGCGCCGATCCGCGGCTCGACGTCCGCGAGGTGGGCGAGGTGCGCGCGCACCACCGCGACGGCGGAGAGCTCGCCGGACCGCACCCGCGCGGCGATCTCGGTGGCCGGCAGACCGACGACCCGGGCGCCGCCGGGACCTCCGCTAGCGTCCATGCGGCGACCGTATCCGCGGTCGCCGACAGATTCCGAACGGAGGCCCGATGAGCTACACCGGCGACGTCGAGGTGGGCGGTCCGGCCGACGTCCGGGAGCTGCCCGGGTTGACCATCAGCAAGGTCGCGGTCAGCGAGATGTCCAACAACGCCTACCTGCTGCGGTGCACCGCGACCGGGCAGGCGCTGCTCGTCGACGCCGCCGCGGAGCCGGAGACGCTGCGGGCGCTGGTCGGGGACGCCGACCTGCGCACCGTCGTCACCACGCACGGGCACTGGGACCACCACCGGGCGCTGCCCGACGTCGTGTCGACCACCGGCGCGCAGACCGTCGCGCACGCCGCCGACGCCGGTGACCTGCCGGTGCCGGTCGACCGCACGGTGGCGCACGGGGACACGGTCGCCGTCGGCGAGCAGGTGCTCGAGGTGGTGCACCTGCGCGGGCACACGCCGGGCAGCATCGCGCTGGTCTGGCGCGGCCCGGACGACGCCGGCACGCACGTGTTCACCGGCGACAGCCTCTTCCCCGGCGGTCCCGGGAGGACGACGAACCCGGCCGACTTCGGGTCCCTCATGGACGACCTGGAGGAGAGGGTCTTCGCTCCGATGGACGACGCGACGTGGGTCTACCCGGGTCACGGGAAGGACACCACGCTCGGCACCGAGCGCCCACACCTCGGGGAGTGGCGCGACCGGGGTTGGTGAGGAGCCGACCGGGGACGGGTCACCTCCGCGGGCGTCGTCGAAGCCCTCCGGGCTCCGGCCTCTCGGCTCCGCCCTCACCGCAGCGGAGGCATCCCGTCACGGAGGACGCCTGAGCGCAGGACGGCGCCCTCGCGGTCCAGGCCCGATGGACCGCCGGTGGCGTCCGAGCCCCGGACCGCAGGCTCCTCCGGAGGTGGGCGGTCCGGGGAGCATCAGGCGGCCGCGGGGCGCGGGTCGTGCGCGTCGGGACGGTCGGCGAACAGCGGCGGCAGGAAACGCAGCATCAGCGCCGACCAGGTGACGTGGGTGAGCACCGGGGCCTGGATGCCGCCGGTGACCCGCCGCTGCACCCCGAACAGCGCCCCCATGACCAGTGAGGCGAGCAGCAGGGCCGGGTTGCGGGTGGCCGCAGTGGCCAGACAGTAGACCGCGGTCGAGGTGACCACCGGGCGATCGACGCCGATGGCGGCGTACAGGGCGCCGCGGAAGAAGACCTCCTCGGCCACGCCGTTGGCCAGCGCCGTCGTCGCCACCAGGGGGGTCGAGCCCTGGTGCGCATAGCGCATGACCCTGGTGATCGACCGGTCGAGGACGGGGATCCGGCGGGCCACCAGGGCCGCGCCGTAGAAGGCGCCGAAGGCGGCGACCCCCGTGATCACCGGCGTCACCACGGGGCGGCGCAGCTGGTGGTCGGGCGTGAGCACCCAGCCCAGGTGCAGCGGACCCGAGGCCAGGCCGCCGGCGACCCAGGTGCCGGCCACGGCCATCGTGAGGCCGTAGAAGGTCGGCGAGCCGGGCTTCGTCGACAGCGAGATCCCGAGCAGCCCGGCACCCCCCAGCGCCACCCCCGCGGTCACCCTCCGGCGGCGACGGAAGGCCGCGTCGGTCTCGCGGTGGTCGCGCGGGACCGGCTCGACCAGCCGGTCCGGCAGCCGCTCGGCCGCTCGTGCCAGCAGGCCGCCGCGCCGTCGGCTCACGAGCGGGCGCCGCCGGCGAGCAGGCCGGCGCGGCGGACGCGGGCCGCGCGTCGGCGGTCGGCCGCCCGCTCGCCCAGCGCCACCAGCACCATCTCGTCGTAACCCATCGGCTCGAAGGGCACCACCGTGCGGATGGCGTCGTCGGTGACGACGACCTCGTTGATCATCGAGTCGACCAGCGAACGGCCGGTGGTCACGTCGACGTCGGTGACCAGCGCCAGCCAGCGCGAGGACAGGCTCGGCGTCAGCAGCGGCACGGGGACGACGAACAGGTGCCTGCCCTGGATGTCGGCGACCCGGCTGAGCATCTGGAGGTAGGTGAGCACCTCGGGGCCGCCGACCTCGAACACCCGGCCCCTGGCGTCGGGCGCCTCGAGGACGCCCACCAGGTAGCGGACGACGTCTGCGACGGCGATCGGCTGCGTGCGGGTGTGCACCCACCGCGGGGTGACCATCGCAGGCAGGTGCGCCACGAGCTGACGGGTCATCTCCCAGGAGACGCCTCCGTGCCCGACGACGATGCCCGCGCGCAGGGTCGTGACGGGGACGCCGGTCGAGGCGAGCAGCCGCTCCACCTCGCGGCGGCTGCGCAGGTGGGGGGAGAGTTCGTCGCCGTCGCGGCCCAGTCCGCCGAGGTAGACGATCCGCTCGACGCCGGCGTCGGCGGCGGCGCGGGCGAAGGTCCGCGCGGCCTCGGCGTCCTTGCGCTGGAACTCGGCGTCGCCGAGGGAGTGCACCAGGTAGTAGGCGGCCTCGCAGCCGCTCAGCGCCCGCCGCAGCGACGCCTCGTCGGTGACGTCGCCGGCCACCGGCGTGCCTGCGCCGCCGTAGTCGTCCGGCCGGCGGGTCATGGCGCGCACGTCGTGGCCCGCCTTCACCAGGGCCGGCGCGAGCCGGCCGCCCACGAACCCGGACGCGCCGGTGAGGAGGAGTTGCATGAGCACCGGGTACCCGGGCGCGCTGACCGGAATCCCGCCGGCCCGCGGCTCCGGCCCGGCACCCGGGCACGGCAGGGACACGACGATCGGCGCCGAGCGCCCGTCCCTGCCGGAGTGGCGCGCCCGCGGGTGGTGACCGACCGACGGCGCCCCCGGTCAGCCGGTCGGCCCGGACGGACGGACGAGGGCCGGGGCGGTCACAGCTGGATGCCGCGGGTGAGCGCGCCGTCCACGACGAGGTTGGTGCCGGTCGTGAAGCTCGACACCGGGCTGGACAGGAAGACGACGGACTTCGCCATCTCCTCCGCCGTCCCCATCCGGCCGGTGGGGTTGAGCGCCAGCGACGCGGTGAACAGCTCGGGGTCGCCGTTCTCGATGCCCTGCCAGAAGCCGCCCTCGAAGTAGGTGTTGCCCGGCGAGACGACGTTGGCGCGCACCCCGCGCCCGGCCAGCTGCACCGCCAGCCCGGACACGTAGCCCACGATCGCCGTCTTCATCGTCCCGTACGGCCCCGAGACGGCGTCGGACTCCCGGCCCGAGACGCTGGAGACGGCCACGATGGAACCCGTTCGGCTGCGCTCCAGGTGCGGGATCGCCGCCTTCGCCAGCCTCACCGTGTGCATCAGGTCGACCTCGAAGCTCGTGTACCAGTTCTCCTCGGTGTCGGGGATGGCCAGGGCGCTGACGTTGGCGACGACGGCGTCCAGCCCGCCGAGCCGGCCGGCGGCGGCCTCGACCCAGCCGGTGAGCGCCGCCCCGTTCCGCACGTCGAGCTGCGCACCGGTCGCCCGGCCCCCGCGCTCGGCGACCGCCTTCTCGGTCGCCTCGATCTCCGCGGCGTCGCGGGCGCAGAACTCCACGACGGCGCCCTCGTCGACGAAGGCCTCGACGATCGCCCGGCCGATGCCACGGGTCCCGCCGGTCACGAGCACGCGGGAGCCGGTCAGCTGCAGGTCCATGCGGGATCCTCTCGGAGGTGGGTCAGCGCAGGGTCGCCGCGCGGCGGCGGAGGTCGTCGTGCAGCCCGTCGTAGGCGGTGGCCCGGGGCAGGAGCGACTTCCGGGCCTTCACCACGGTGCTGTAGTTCGCGTCGACGACGTTGGCGATCGGCACCTCGGCGATCTGCGAGAGGAGCTGGTAGGCGTCCATCGGGTGCAGCCCGTAGAGCTCGCCGAACCAGCGCACCAACTCGACCTGGCCGATCCGCCACGCGTCCTCCAGCGGCCGGCTCGAGCCGACGGTCATCCAGTGCGTGTCGTCCTCGATCCGGGGCCACAGCGGCGCGCCGCCCTTGATCAGCTCCACGACGAGGGTCGTGGTCATCGCGCCCTCGACAGCGGTGCCGCAGGCCTCGCCCTCGCCCTGCCGGTAGTGCCCGTCACCGACGGAGAACAGCGCCCCTTCGACGTTGACGCCGAGGAAGCAGGTGGCGCCGGGCCGCATCTGCGGGGTGTCCATGTTGCCGCCGAAGCGCTCGGGCACCAGCGAGCTGCGGACCTCCCCGCCGGGTGGCGCGACACCCACGGTGCCGAGCATCGGCTCCACCGGGAGCGCGACCTGCAGCTCCGAGTGCAGCGCCGCGAAGGTCACGGTGTTGCGCGTGCGGTCGAGCTCGTAGATCCAGGTGGTATCGGGCAAGGGGTCCTGCAGCGTGGCCACCCGGTCGGTACTGGTGAGGCCGCCGAAGAAGGGGATCGCCGCCGACGCGCCCCAGTCCCGGGCCGGCTCCATCGCCACGAAGTGCAGCGCCAGGGTGTCCCCCGGCTCGGCGCCCTCCACGAAGAACGGGCCGGTCTGCGGGTTCACGAACCGCAGGTCGACCTTCTCGCCGGACAGGTCGGAGGGCTTGCGCAGTGCGCCGCAGAAGGCGTCGTCGGACCACACCCGCAACGCCGTCCCAGGCGTGATCCGCACGAGCGGGGGGACGCCGCCGAAGGTGAAGGCGTACTGCTCGAAGGTGGGAACGACCTCGACGACGTCCATTGCGGCACCCTAGGAACCCGCCGGTGGGTGGGCAACCGGCGCCGATCAGGCGCGCAGGCGCACCCGGTCCGGCGTCAGCTCCGCCATCGAGGTCACACCGAGCAGCTGCAAGGTCCGGGCCATCTCCCGGGCCAGGATGTCCGCCGCCCGCTGCACCCCGCGCTCACCACCGGCCATGAGCCCGTACAGGTAGGCCCGGCCCACGAGGCAGCCGCGCGCCCCGAGAGCGACGGCGGCCACCACGTCGGCACCGTCCAGGATGCCGCCGTCGAGGAGGACCTCGGCGCGGTCGCCGACCGCCCGCACGACCGCGGGCAGCTCCTCCAGCGGCGTGGGTGCCCGATCGAGCTGGCGGCCGCCGTGGTTGGAGACGACGACCGCGTCGGCGCCGGCGTCCACGACCGCCCGCGCGTCCTCCGCCGTCTGCACGCCCTTGACGACGAGGGCGCCGCTCCACGTCTCCCGGAGCGCACGGACGTCGTCCAGCGTCGCCGCCGGCTCGAACACGCGGTCGGCGAGTTCGGCGACGGTGCCGCCCCACGAGCGCAACGAGGCGAACTCGAGCGGCTCGGTGGTGAGCAGGTCGATCCACCAGCGGGGGTGGACGGCGGCGTTGGCGACGGTCCTCGGGGTGAGCGTGGGCGGGATGGTGAAGCCGTTGCGCACGTCGCGCAGTCGCGGCCCGGCCACGGGTGTGTCGACGGTGAGGACCAGCGCCTCGTACCCGGCCGCGCCGGCCCGCTCGACGAGCGCGGCACTGGCCTCGCGATCCCGCCAGAGGTAGAGCTGGAACCAGCGGCGGACCCCGGGTGCCGCGGCCGCCAGCGCCTCGATCGTCGTGGTCCCCATGGTCGACAGGGCGTGCGGGATGCCGACCCGCTCGGCCACCCGGCCCACCGCCGTCTCGCCCTCGGCGTGCATCAGCCGGGTGAAGCCGGTCGGCGCGAACGCCAGCGGCAGGGCCGACGGGCGGCCGAGGAGCACGGTCGAGGAGTCGACGACGGACACGTCGCGCAGCACGCTGGGACGGAACTCGACCCGCTGGAACGCCTCGCGGGAGCGGCGCAGGCTGAGCTCCGCCCCCGCGGCGCCGTCGGTGTAGTCGAAGACGGCCCGCGGTGCCCGCCGGCGGGCGATCTCGCGGAGGTCGCCGATGCTCGCGGCGCGGGCCAGCCGGCGATCGGTGGCGTCGCCGGCCGGGCCGCGCGGGCGGGCCAGTTCCCTCAGCTGGGACCAGCGGGGCAGCCGGCGCTCCACCACGGGGACCCCTTCCGTCGTCGTCCGGTCACCTTGCCAGGACGGCGGCCGCGGTGGCGCGCCCGAGGCGGGTGACCCCGGGCGCGCCGGACGGGCTCAGCGGCTCACTTGCGGCCGGGGGTCCAGTCCATGCCCCAGCCGTACTGGCGGTCGAGGACGTCCTGGCCGCCGTGCACGTAGCGCACCTCGCGGTTGACGACGAGCTGCCCGCCCTGGTTCTCGATCATCGCGATCGCGCAGAGCCGGGCGCGCGGGTCGTGCTCGTCGAGGCGCACCTCGATCTGCGGGCCGTTCGCCGGGTACATCGTGACGACGGCGTCGGCCTGACCCCAGTTCGGCACACCCTCGTAGATCAGCGCGAACACGAGCACCCGGCGGATCAGCTGGGTGTGCTCCAGGTTGATCAGCAGGTTCTCGCCGCCGCTCGCCGCGCCGGACCGGTCGTCCCCGTCCAGCCACACGATCGACTGGCCGCCGCCCAGCGAGTGCTGCCCGCGGAAGGCGTTGCCCAGCGCCTGGATGACGCCCTTCGACCCGTCGGCGTACTCGTACAGGCAGCCGAGGTCGAGGTCGATCGCCCCGGACGACGCGGCCGCGGCCAACCGCTTGAGGAAACCGCCGCCACCCCCGCCCGCGGGCCTCGAGTTCCAGTTGAGGTTGACCCTCAGGATGCCCGTCGTCCCGGCCGTCTTGGTCAGCGACACCGACGGCGACGCCTTGGTGAGCGACACCTTGCCCAGGTCCACGCCGCCGGACGCCGGCGGCGGTGGCGGCTGGTACGGCGGCGGCTGCGGCGGCGCCGGGGGTGGCGGCTGCTGCTGCGGCGGGGACTTCGGGCGCTTCGTGTAGTCGACCAACTGGGGCCTCCCCGCAGGTCCCCGACGGGCGGGGCCCTGCTCTGTGAGCGGCGGACGCGTCCCCCGACCCTAGGGGGCGCCGCCACCCTCCCGCCCCGCCCCTCGCTCACCGGCCGGGCCGTCACCCTCGGCCACGGGCAGCCAGCGGTCCCACCAGCCCAGCAGGTGCTCCAGCCGGGCCAGCCGGTGCCGCGGGCGGCCGGCGGCCGGGTCGGCGGCGGTCGGGTCGAGACCCTCGCCGGGGAAGAGCAGCAGCTCGCTGGGGACGCCGCGCCGCTGCAGCGCGGCGAACAGCCGCTGCCCCTCTTCCGGCGGGCAGCGCCGGTCCCGCTCGGCGGAGACGACGAGGGTGGGTGTGCGGACGGCGTCGAGGTCCTCCGGCAGGGTGCCCGCCGGCGGGCGCTCCACCACAGCGGCGGCGAACCGGTCGGTGCGGCCGGTGAGGACCCCCGCGAGCCCGCCGCCCAGGACGCCGACCCGCTCGGCGTCCAGCGCGGGGTCGGCCAGCGCGGCCTCGAGGACGGCCAGCGCGGCGTCGGCGGACACCAGCGGACCGCACTGCACGACGGCGTACCCGGCCGAGGCGTGGACCTGGACGTCGTCCCGGAGCGACCAGCCGCCGCCCGACACCGCCAGCAGCACCGGGTGGGGGCCGGCACCGTCGGGCACCGTCACCCAGCCGTGCACCTGCCCGCCGTCGGGGGCGTCGGCGGTGAGCTCCGCCGCCCGGTGCAGCCGGCCGGTGGCCCCCAGCCCGCGGCCGAAGCCGGTGAGCAGCCGGCGCCGCCCGGGCGTGATGGCGACCAGCTCACCCGCCGACCGGTCGTGCGCCACCGTCGCGACGACGACCCCGCCGGCGGCGGCGAACCCGCGCACGGTGAACGGCCCGTCGACGAGGGGCTCGGGCGGCCGTCCGTCCAGCGGGACGCGCAGCAGCTCGACCGCCCCGGCCCGCCGCACCCCGGCCAGCGTCGCCCCGTCGACGACGACGGTCCCGGGCGTCCCGTCGGCGCGGTGCGTCTCCTGCGGGTCCAGCAGCGGCACGAGCGGGCCGCCGGCGACCGGCACGCGGCACGGGGTCGGCCCGCTCCCGGCGACGTCGAGGCCCTCGGGACCGAGGTCGGGGCGGGCGGTGACGAGGAGGGTGGCGCCGCCGGGGTCGAAGGCCGGCGTCCGGCACCGGCCGCGGCCCCGGGTGACCCGCCGCGGGTTCCCGCCGCTCGCCGGGACCAGGTAGACGTCGCGGACGAGGTCGCGGTCGGCGTGCGCGTGGCGGGCGGAGACGAAGGCCAGCACCCGGCCGTCGGGCGACCAGGCGACGTCGGTGTCCCCGCCCGCGCCGTCGGTCAGCTGCCGCGGCTCCGGCAGGGGCACGGCGTCGTCGTCGGGGTCCTCGGGCAGGTCGAGGACGAACACGCAGCCGGGCCGGTCGCGGGTGTGCTCGTCCTCGTCGGCCCCCGCGGGGCGGAGCCGGGTGAGCAGCCGGGGGGCGCCGGCGTCGGCACCGTCCGAGGGCACCGGGCCCACCCAGGCCAGCCGCCGGGAGTCCGGTGACCATACCGGCGCCCCGGCGCCCAGCGGCGCGTCGGTCAGGCGGCGGGGGGCGCCGCCGGCGGTGGGCAGCAGGTGCACCTGCGGCGGGTCCCCCGGCACGGCGGAGAGGTAGGCCAGCCACCGGCCGTCCGGGGAGAACGCGGGGGCGGAGTCGCGGGCCCCGGAGGTGAGCGGGCGGGCCGGCGCCGACCCGTCGGTGGGCACCGCCCACAGCTGCGCCCGGTACCCGTCGGCGTCGACGTCGGGCCGCTCGACGGCTACCACGGCCATGCGGCCGTCCGGGGAGACGGTCGGCACCCCCGGCGTGCGCAGCAGGGCGAGGTCGGCGGGCCGCATGGGCCCCCGAGACTAGTGGAGCGGGGTCCCCGGCCCGGCCGTCCGCGCCGGGCCGGGGAGGCCGCTCAGGACTGCTGCTGCGCCCGGGCGACCAGCCGCTGCCCGAGGGCGCCGGCCTGGGTGTCGGTGAGCAGCTGGGTCTGCGACTCCACGAGCCGGAGCACCGCCGGGTCCTCGCGGGCGATCTCCGAGGACTGCAGCAGGATCGTGCCCTGCCCGGTGAAGTCGTACTGCCGCTCCTCCCCCGAGGCCCGGCCCAGCGCGCCCGACAGCATGCCGCGGATGCTCTGCGTCATCCACTGGGCGTCGTGGTGCACCGACGGCGACGGGCAGTCGGCCCAGCCGAGCAGCGCGTCCGGGTCGGCCCGGAACGGCGGCTCGACGAAGATCACCGGCCCGTTGGAGGAGGCGATGAACTTCCCGGTGCCGAGGAGGGTGACGAAGCCCGGCACGATCGACTGCTTGAGCTCCAGCTGCGGGGAGAACGCGCAGAGGTTGCGCGCCTTGATCGTCAGGTTGCCGTCGTCGAGGTCGTAGCTGTTGAGGTCGAAGCCGCGGTCGCCGATGAGGACCTTGCCCTGGCCGGAGGCGACCACCCAGTCCTGCACGTAGACGGGGCTGGAGAAGCGGGCGGCCACCCAGGCCTGCACCGCGGAGTACTCGGTCACCGCCTCGAAGCGGACGTTGCCGTAGTAGGCCAGCATGGCGCCCTTGCTCATGAACCAGTCGCCGTTCAGCGCGACGCAGAAGACGTAGGGGTTGACGTTGTCGTCCTCCGGCAGCGTGTGCGCGTCGAGCGTCCTCGGCACCCCGGCGGGCGGGCCGCCGTGGGGCGCCGGAGGCGGGCCGCCGTAGGGGGGCTGCGGCGCGCCGCCGTAGGGGGGCTGGCCGCCGTAAGGGGTGCCGGGCGGGTACGTCATCGTCGCCGTCCTCAGAACTTCTGCTCGCTGGCCTGCACGTACACCGTGCCGTAGCCGCTGATCCTCAACTGGAAGGCCTCGCCGGAGCCCCGGCCGACCACGTCGCGCAGACCCACCTTGGCCGCGAGGTCGACGGTGAGCTGGCCGACGTGCCCGACGTAGGCCTGCGGGTCGACGCCGACCTGCGTGCCGTTCAGCTGCAGCGGGAAGGCGCCGCCGTGCGAGAGCAGCGCCACCGACCCGCGGCCGTGCACGTTGGTGGTGAACAGCCCCTGCCCGGTCATCGCGCCGCTGATCGCCGACCGGATGCCGCCGGAGCCGAGGAACGCGACGCTGGTCTGCAGGCCGGCGTCGTGCACCAGGAGCCGGTCGGCCTCGCAGACCAGCGGCGCGCTGCCGTCGAGCTCGAGGAGCGTGGTGTGCAGCCCCTTGTAGCCGTAGAGGACCTCGCCCTGCCCCTCGGTGGCCATCATCGGGGTGGACTCGCCGGAGAGGGCGGCGCCGGCCATGCCGCCGATGCCCCGGCCCTGCCCGTGCACGGGGCGGAAGGTGACCTGCCCGGAGTAGCCGAGCATCGCGCCGCGGCGGGCGAGGACCGGCGTCGCGGGGCTGACACGCGCCCGGACGACCTTGCTGTTGACCGCGTCGAAGGGCACGGGTCAGCGCTCCGAGGACTGGACGAGCACCAGGCCGTGCCCGGTGAAGCGGAGGGAGAACGGCTCCCCGGTGCCCTCGCCGACGAGGGACTTCCACGAGACGCCGCTGACCATGCTCATCGACAGCTGCCCGCGCGAGCCGACGTAGGCGTCGGGGTCGACGACCAGGTCCATCCCGGGCCGGACCTCCAGCGCCATGACCGGCCCCTCCGACACGATCGCCACCTGGCCGTGGCCGGTGACGGTGGTGGTGGCCAGGCCCTGCCCGCTGGTCATGCCGCGCAGGCCGGCGAACTGGACGTCGAGGCGCAGCTGCTCGGTGTGGGCGAGGATGTGCTCGCTCTCCACGGTGAGCGTGTCGCCGGCCAGGTCGACGACGAGGACGTCCTTGGCGTCGAGGGCCAGGTACACGCGGCCGTGCCCGGTGCAGTCCATGAGCGAGAGGCTCTCCCCGGCGACGGCGCGCTTCAGGGCCGCGCGCATGCCGCCGCCCCCGCCCATGCCGGAGGACTTGAACTCGACGGTGCCCTCGACGGCGACCATCGAGCCGCTGGCGGCCCGGATGCGGTCGCCCTGCAGGTCGGCGTGCAGGACGCGCTTGTCGGCGGTGAGCAGTGCCACGGGTTCCTCTCGCAGGACGGACGGGGGGACGGCGCGGGACCGTATCGGGCTCGCCCGGTGCCGCGGTAGGTCCCACGCCGCGGCCCGTCGTGCCGGACCGTGCGCGCGGTCAGCGCCCGACGGTCACCTCGTCGCGCTCCTCGGCGCGGACGGGCTCGGCGGCCCGCTCGCGCCGGCTCTCGACCACGCTGCTGATGACCGCGGCCACGATGAACAGCAGGCCGGTCAGGCCGGTGACGTACTCGCTGATGTGGAACCGCAGCTCGAGGATCATGATCGCGGCGAGGAAGCCGATGGCCCACATCGCCCCGTGCTCGAGGTAGCGGTACTCGTCGAGGGTGCCCTTGTCGACCATGTAGATGGTCAGCGACCGCACCCAGAAGGCACCGATGCCCAGGCCCAGCGCGATGATGAAGATGTCGCTGCTGATGGCGAAGGCGCCGATGACGCCGTCGAAGGAGAACGACGCGTCGAGCACCTCGAGGTACAGGAACGCCGCCGCGCCGGCGCCGGCCACGGCCTTGGTCGCCGTGCCCGCTGCGTTCCCACCGGAGGTCGAGCCGCCGGTCGCGGTGACGTCGTCGGCGTCGTCGTCCCCCTCGGGGGCCTCCATGAGCTCGTTGAGGCCGCCGATGAGCAGGTAGGTGAACAGGCCGGCGATGCCGGAGACCAGGACGGTGGAGTACTTCTCGGGGTCGGCGATCTGCGAGCCGACGTAGATGACCGTCAGTGCGATGATCACCGCGAGGTAGGGCAGCTTGCCGGCCTTGGCCAGCGGCCGCTCCAGCCACGACAGCCAGTGGATCTCCCGGTCCTCGTCGAAGAGGAAGTTGAGGAAGATCATCAGCAGGAAGATGCCACCGAAGGTGTAGATGGCCTCCGCGGCGGACTCGACGTTCTCGCCGTAGGCCTGCTGGTCGGTCAGCGCGAGGTCCCAGACCTCGGGGATCGACAGCCCTGCGGTGACCGACACCAGCACGATCGGGAGCAGCAGCCGCATGCCGAAGACGGCGATGAAGATGCCGACGTAGAGGAACAGCTTCCGCCACAGCGGGCTCATCCGGCGGAGCACCTTGGCGTTGACCACGGCGTTGTCGAAGGACAGACAGACCTCGAGCACGCCGAGGACGGCGACGGCCAGCAGGGCCGCCGGGCCGCCGAAGAACACGGCGGTGACGAGCGCGGCCACCGTCAGGAAGACGGAGAAGCCGAAGTAGCGGAGCATCAAGGGGTCCTTTCCGACGCCTGACGGACGAGGCGGCGACGAGTTCGGCACGGACGACCGAGCCGGATCGGCCGGGAGGCGGGTCCTGCTGTCAACGAGACCCGGCAGGCACCGGTTCCCGCCGCACCCGGTCGTGCGACGAAGGACACGTCCGGCCGAACGGGCGGCAGCGGCCGCCCGTCGGGTGCAGCACCGCCCCGACGGAGGGTGTTCCGGCGTGGTAGGCATCGGCCGCTGGGGTGCAGGAGCACCGGTCGGCCCCCGCCGGACGGGGACGGCGGGGAGGAGGGGAGGCGGACATGGCCGGGCTCGGCGGGAGCGCCGCCCCCCGCTGGTGGCGCCGCGACGCGGACGCCGCCCGGCGCGAGGCCGCCGCGGCGCGGGAGGCCGCGGCCGCGGCGATGCTGGAGCTGGACGCCGCGCTCAGCGACCTGCCCGACGCCGTGTCCGTCGTGGAGGAGACCGGGGCAGGCGGTGGCGCACGGGCTCAGCACCGCATCTCCGCTCCCGCCTCGTTGGCCAGCGACTGGCGCGACCTCTCCGTCCACGCCGACGCGGTCATCGGACAGTACCTGCAGACCCTCGCCGAGCACGACGCCGAGGCCGACCCCGAGTCGGGCCCGTCGCGCCGGGCGGCCGCCGACCTCGGCCGGGCCGCGGCCGCGCTGCGCGAGGTCCTCGCCCAGGTGCTGCGGTTCCGCGACCAGTACGGCGAGGCGCTGGCCGCCGCGACCCGCGTCCGGGCCACGGCGGCCCGGACCGTCCCCGCCGCCCGGGACGCGGTCGCCGCCG